>JAFVAA010000546.1 GCA_017476305.1 Lachnospiraceae bacterium | reverse complement strand
TTGGTAGCTTCAAGATTCTCCTCGTCGGCATACTTAAGAAATGCATCAACATCCTTAGGTGCCACAACCACAGCCATACGCTCCTGTGACTCGGAAATCGCAAGCTCGGTACCGTCTAAACCGGCATACTTTTTCGGAACCTTATCGAGATTTACCACCGGTCCGTCTGCCAGCTCTCCAATCGCCACGGACACCCCGCCGGCACCAAAGTCATTACATTTTTTAATGATCTTACTGACCTCTTCCCTGCGGAACAGTCTCTGGATTTTCCGCTCCGTCGGCGGATTTCCCTTCTGCACCTCAGCACCGCACACATCGATGGATTTCGTCGTATGCGCTTTCGAAGAACCGGTCGCCCCACCGATACCGTCACGCCCGGTACGACCGCCTAAAAGAATAATAATATCCCCCGGATCACTGTTTTCGCGAATGACATTTTTCCGTGGCGCTGCACCCATCACCGCACCAATCTCCATACGCTTCGCCACATAGTTCGGATGATAGATTTCCTTTACCAGACCTGTCGCAAGACCAATCTGATTTCCATAGGAGCTGTAGCCCTGCGCCGCACCGGTCACAATCTTGCGCTGCTGCAGCTTGCCCTTTAAGGTGTCCTTCATGGAAACCGTAGGATCAGCTGCACCCGTCACACGCATTGCCTGATACACATAGCCGCGTCCGGAAAGCGGATCGCGGATCGCACCGCCCAGACAGGTAGCTGCCCCACCAAACGGCTCAATCTCCGTCGGATGGTTATGTGTCTCATTTTTAAAGAATACCAGCCACTCCTCTGTCGTTTTTTCCGGTTCAGAGGCATCCCCCTCTCCGGAAATATTCTCCCTTTCTATCTCTACAGGAACCACGATGGAGCAGGCATTGATCTCATCGGACTCCTCCATATCCGAGAGCTTTCCCTCTTTTTTCAGCTTTTTCATCGCCATCAGGGCAATGTCCATAAGGGAAACATACTTCTCCGGTCTCTTTTCATAAAGCTCTTTAAATGTCTTTTCATACTCCCTGTACGCATTTTCAATCGGCTCTTTATAATATCCGTCTTCAAAGGAGACATCGGTAAGCTCTGTTAAAAATGTCGTATGACGGCAGTGGTCTGACCAGTACGTATCCAGCACCCGGATTTCCGTGACCGATGGATCTCTCTTTTCCTCCCCTGAAAAATACTTCTGAATGTGCAGAAAATCTTTAAATGTCATCGCCAGATTCAAAGAGTCATATAGCTTTTTTAATTCTCCCTCCGGCATATCTTTAAAGCCCCCAAAGACCTTCACATCCTCCGGCTCGTCAAACCTCTGTACCAGGGTATCCGGCTTCTTTTCATCCGTCTCTCTGGAATCCACCGGATTGATACAGTAATCCTTGATTTTTTCTGCATCCTCTGCAGATATTTTCCCTTCAAATACATATGTCGTCGCAGAACGAATGACCGGCTCCTCTTTCTCGTTCAAAAGCTTCACACACTGCTCTGCAGAATCGGCACGCTGGTCAAACTGCCCCGGCAGATACTCTACCGAAAAAATCAGAGCCTCCCCTTCCGATGGGAAATTCTCTTCGAAGCAATCATCCACAGGCGGCTCGGAGAACACCGTGCCAAGTGCCTGTCTGTAGGTTTCCTCACTCAGATTTTCAATATCATACCGGACAAGCACACGAACCTTTATCAGGCCTTTCACCTCTAAATATCTCGTAACCTCATCCTTTAATTCCTTTGCCCGAACTGCATAAGGTGCCTTTTTCTCCACATAAATCCTTCTAACGTTTCCCATACTATTCTCCATTCTGCCCTATACAGGCGATTTTGTTTTTCACATATTTGTCCATTTTTAAGATTCCTTCGTTACGATTCCGTAACATTCTTTCAATCATTCCTATATTCAATGTCATTTAGTTAAGCCTTAATGCAGCTACAGGAAGTAATGCTTAACTAAATGACATTGTTCCTTTATTATATACGAAAAAAAGCATCTAGTAAATATCCTTGTACACAAAAAATTTCACACAATTCTTTTTTCTGCCCCACACATAGCTGCACACAAAAAGAGCCATACAGAGTACCCTCCATATGGCCCGCACTTTTTCATTTAAATCCGTACAAAAACAAATCCGTCTTACTGCCGCAACGCACTAGTTTTCAGAGCTTTCATCTGAAGAATCTTCCATATCATTGATATCATCTAACGTTACGATTTCTGTCGTCACATATCCAACGTTTACATCTGTCCAGATATCTGTATTGATCTTAATCTTATGACTCTCCTGCTCCTTCTGATACCATGTATCAAATGCCTCCTGCTGTGCCTGCTTGATCGCATTGTCACAGGCAGTTTTATATGCCTCATCAGAATTGTTATTGATCATCTTCACTACAAGATAATAGCCGGCATCTTCATCGTAAAAAGGCTCTGATACTTCCCCATTCTTTAACTTTTTGAGTTTTTTCAGATTAGCGTCGGAAAGATAACTCCAGCCGGCACTCTCTGTAAAGCTGGCATCCTCTTTAAACTCGACATCTTCCTTATCTGCATCATCAAGAAGCTTTGTAAAATCGGATTCCGTTTTCGCCTTTTCTCCGATTTTTTCGATGACAGCCTTTAACTGGCTAAGCTTGTCCGCACCTAACTTCGTGGTGTTTCCATCGTCATCCTCTTCTGTCGTTTTAGCGGCATAATACTGAATATCATATTGGCGATAGTCGGTCTTGGAAATATCCTTCGTTACATCGTCCTCTTTGATATCTTTATTTAATTCTTCCTGCTTGGAATCCTTATACTTCTTTGCCAGAGCTCTGGTTTCAAATCTCTCATAGAGTTTCGACTTTGTAATGTCCAAACGCAGCTTCTGCATTCCGGAAAGTCCCTTTATCGCCTTATCAGCCTTTTTATGGGCATCAGCCTTTTCCTCATCTGTAAGCGACATCTTTTCATCCTTCGCTTTCCCGGAAAGAATGATATAGCTTACCTCAGAATTCATGATCTGCTGTTTGAAACCTACAGAATTAGATACTCCGGTAAGAGCCGTACTCGTGCTGGAGCCATCTCCCTGATAGTCCTGTTCCCAGAAAGAAGAACCTAAAAACTGCTCATACTGTGCATTCAGAGGTGCATATTCCTTTTCTACTTCATATATTGGAAACATCATATCATTCATAGTCAGCTTTGTCTTATCTACCGTAACCACAACCTTTGGTTTCAGCTGTGCTACAGCCACACCAATACAAAGTACTAATACGATTACGATACAAATCGTCGTCAGGATGACCGGTTTCAGATTTCCGGAAAACCTGCCCGGTTTTTTCGTGCTTTTTTCCGGTACCTTGACTGCCTTATTTTCTAACTCCTCCTGCTTCTGCTTATTCAGAATTTTTCTTGATGAATTCATGTTTACTCCTCCAAATATCAACATTTTCCTTCTGCAAAATGCAAAAAATTCTGTAACGGTTCCGTCAAGCCTGAACCGTCAATATCCTCTCCTATCTTTCGCAAAATGCAAACACTATCTCCTATTTTACCTCAAAAACAGCAGAAGTCAAGAAGTTTTTAAAATTCCGCACGGAAATCAAATTTCCCCATTTTTCCGGCAAAACATACATCCAGCCGGAAAAAGCGGCTGTTTTTATTCCACGGCTAAGACCTTATAATCCTGCTCCTCCACTGCTTTTGTCAGCACAGCATCCTCCACCTCACCGGAGAGGCTTAGAACTGCAGTCCCCTCCTTGTGGCTTACCTTCGCCTCTTCCACATGATCCAGGGCCTCTAACGCCTTTTTCACCCTTGCCTCACAGTGCTCACACATCATTCCTTCAATCTTCATTGTCTTTGTCATTTCCTTATCCTCCTCTTTTTGATTTTTATTTTCTGCAGATACTGCATTCCCGGCTCCGGAAATACTGCCTCCATACAGCTTTTTGCCTTCCAAATGATTTTTCCTTTTCGAAAAACTTTTATGATCATGTGCAGCATCATAGAGCTTGCAAAAATTCAGCCTTAATGCATTCGTCACCACACAAAAGCTGGATAAGCTCATGGCTGCCGCCCCGAACATCGGATTTAACTGCCACCCAAAAACCGGAATCCATACCCCTGACGCCAGAGGGATCCCGATGACATTATAGAAAAATGCCCAGAACAGATTTTCATGGATATTTTTCAGTGTCGCACGACTAAGCCTTATAGCAGCAGGTACATCCTTTACCTGGCTTTTCATCAGCACAACGTCTGCGGCATCGATGGCAATGTCTGTCCCTGCACCAATCGCAATCCCCATATCCGCCCTGGTAAGAGCAGGTGCATCATTGATTCCGTCACCGACCATTGCCACCTTTCCGTATTTCTGCAGACTCCGGATGACCTCCTCCTTTCCATCCGGAAGCACTCCTGCAATCACCTCATCTACCCCTGCAAGCCTTCCGATGTGCGCCGCTGTTTTCTCATGATCCCCCGTCAGCATGACTACATGGATTCCCATGCTCTTTAATTCTGCGACAGCCGAAGGACTATCCTCCTTCAACCAGTCTGCCACCTCGATAATCCCTAAAAACGTATCCTCCCTGCCAAAAAATAAAACCGTATTTCCTACCTCTGCGCCTTCCTCCGCTTCCTTGAGTATCTCCTCCGGAATCACATTCCCGTATTCCTTCATCCGGCTCTCTACAAAGTCCTTTTTCCCTCCAAATACCATCAGCCCGTCAAAAGGACCACCGGATATTCTCCCGGAAATTCCATTTCCTACATGATTTTCAAACTCTGTAACCTCTGCCACGCGAATTCCCATACTCTCCGCTTTTTTCAGTACCGCTTTTGCGAGAGGATGTTCGCTTTTCCTCTCTAAGCCTGCCGAAAAATACAGCAGATCCTCATTCGAAAAGCCCTCTGCCGGAGAAAATCCCACGACCTCCGGCTCTCCCTTTGTAATCGTACCGGTTTTATCAAGCACCACGATATCCGTTTTCCCGGTCTGCTCCAGGGAAACCGCATTTTTAAACATAATTCCGTTTTTCGCTCCCACACCATTTCCCACCATGATTGCTACCGGTGTAGCCAGCCCCAAAGCACACGGACAGCTGATGACCAGCACGGAAATCGCTCTGGCTAAAGAAAAACCGACCTCTTTTCCCGCAAAAAGCCAGATAAGAAAGGTAAGTACCGCTAAAGCAATGACTGTCGGCACGAAAACACCGGAGACCTTGTCCGCGATTTTTGCAATCGGTGCCTTTGTCGCTGCGGCATCGCTAACCATGCGGATAATCTGGGAAAGCGTCGTATCCTGCCCTACTCTTTCCGCTTCGCATGTTAAAAAACCGGATTGATTGAGTGTGGCTGCCGACACAGAATCCCCGGAGACCTTGTCCA
>JAFVAA010000545.1 GCA_017476305.1 Lachnospiraceae bacterium | reverse complement strand
TGTAGTTGTTCCACTTTCAGTATAGATTAGTTTTAAAAAAATATCAAGTTATTTCTTTTTGGTGAAATAACTTGATATTTTTTGCAATTTATTTTTCAATTTTGAAACAAGACGAAAGTAAAACCATTTTTGGGTAAAATCCCTGACATTGCAAGTAATAATATATTCTGACATTGATGCAACAACACATTCATCCTGAAGATTATCTTCAAAATCTTTTTTTCATATCTGTAAAAGGCAGAATCCTCTAAAAGCTCCGTTCCCCACCATCCACCTGTCTCTGTCAGAAAACAGTCAAGTCCTCCGGTGGTTCCTTCCTTTAAAGTAAAATATCTGCACATATCCTCAAATACCTTTCCCATAAAAGCATGAAGATTTGGCTTGACTGCTTTTTCATAATACTCCTCCATCCCGAAGCACTTGTTGCTGAGGCACCTTTTGCCAGAAACTGATATCACCATTCCGAACATCATAAGCTTCAATCAATTTAATTAAAATTCATTTTATTAAAATCAATTTGAATAAAATAAATCTTATCATTTTTCCTGAAAAAATCAAGCAGAATTCCATCAGCACAGCAAAAATTCTTTGCAAATTCTTTACATATTTTATAGCATCATCGCGAAGCGTTTATAGTGAACGGCAAATTACTTTTGTCGTTCACTATAAAGGAAACGATAAGCTTCATCCATCCGGTTTACCGGCGGCCTGCACGCAAATCCCCGACATACATAAAATGTGGTTTTATCATCCTTAAGCGGGTACTCCTCATTCGGAGATTCTAAAATGCGGATCACGGTATCTAACGGAATATTGCAGGAAAGCTTTTCCGGCAATTTCGTTCCATCCATTACAATCGTTACCTCATCCGGTGCAGTAAAAACATCTAAAAGTGCCAATAAATGCATGCCATATCCCATCGGATATTCCCTGATATTTTCATAGGCAAAGCGAAACTGTCTTTCGGCATACTCCTTCCACCTCTCCTGCTTCGTAATAAAAGATAACCGGATCAGATTGTACGACATGACCGCATTTCCGCTTGGCATCGCACCGTCATATAGTTCCTTCGGTCGCAGAATCATTTTTTCATTTTCTTCTCCATAAAGGAAAAATCCACCATGCTTTTCATCATAAAAATCCGTCATGACTTTTTCACAAAATCGAAGTGCCTTTTTCAAAAAATTCAAATCCAAAGCTGCTTCATACAAACCGATCAGACCATAAATAATATTTGCATAATCATTTAAAAATCCCTTTTCCCCATGTTTGCCACTTTTATAGCTCACAAAAAGCACAGAGCCTTCACACACCCTTGCTTCTATAAATGCTTCTGCTTTTACGGCAGCATTCAGATACGTTTTCATTCTCGTAATACGGTATAAATGAGAAAGAGCAGCTATCATCAGTCCATTCCAGCTGGTCAGGATTTTATCATCTGTAGAAAGGGAACATCTGCTTTTGCGATACCGGTAAAGCTTCTTCAAAGAAGCGGAAAAATCCCTATTTGGCTCGTGCTGCTTTAAAAGATTCGGAATGTTTTTTCCTTCAAAATTTCCCCCTTCCGTAATATCGTAATATTGGTTAAATGCTTCTCCTTCTTTTTCTCCAAGTACGGTCTCTATTTCAGATGGTTCAAAAAGATAATATTTTCCTTCCTCTCCTTCACTGTCTGCATCCTGTGCACTGTAAAATCCACCCTCTAAGTCTGTCATTTCCTGCAAAATATAATCTGCCGTCTTCTTCGCAATTTCCAGAAAGCACTCCTTTTTTGTCAGCTGATATGCCTTACTGTACGCTAAAATCAACAGCGCATTATCATAAAGCATTTTTTCAAAATGTGGAATCAAAAAGCTCTGATCGGTGGAATATCTGCAAAAGCCTCCGCCAATGTGATCAAAAAGTCCTCCCAGATACATCCGGTACAATGATTTTTCTGCCATTTTCAATGCATCCTTTTTACCGGTCTTTTCATAATACCGCATTAAAAACAAATACTGATGTGGTGTCGGAAATTTGGGAGCAGTTCCAAAGCCTCCATACCTTTTATCGAAATTTAGAGAATACATCTGATAAGCTTTTTGAAGGAAAGAACCCGTTTCAAAATCCCCGGACCTTCCGTCCTGATTTCTGTTTAATAAAAGTGTGATTTCTTCCGAGCTTTGCATAATCGTATCTCTGTCTGTCATCCACTTTTCATGAATGACGAAAAGAAGCTCCTTTAAGCCAATTCTCCCATACATGGAATGCTTCGGAAAGTATGTTCCGGCAAAAAAAGGTTTTTTCTCCGGAGTCAAAAAAAGCGTCGCAGGCCATCCACCGCTTCCGGTAAATGCCTGACATGCCTCCATATAAATGTAGTCAATATCCGGTCTTTCTTCTTTATCTACCTTGATACAAATAAAATACTGATTTAAAATCGCCGCAATTTCCGCATCCTCAAAACTTTCATGTGCCATCACATGACACCAGTGACAGGTACTGTAGCCGATGCTTAAAAACACCGGCTTATTCTCTTTCTCTGCTAAAGCAAATGCCTCCTCACACCACGGGAACCAATCGACCGGGTTCTCTGCGTGCTGCAGTAAATATGGGCTGGTTTGATTTTTCAAATGATTCATGCAAGCTTCTCCCTATCGTTTTTACAGTCTTTTATAATATGCCCGCCCGGAACTTGCATTATACCATAAAAATGTCCATGTTTTCTGGACATAATGGAGTTTGCCGGTTTTGCAAACTCCCAATATAAAATCGCTAAAGCACCAAAGGTGCGATGTGATTTTATTATATCATAGTTATCAGCATGCCTTTGCCTTCTAAATGGAAAAGCTGTCTCCTATAACCAAACTTCTCCTGTCCTTCTATCCGTTTGTAAATGAATATACCCGCTCTACAAATTTATCATCCAAAGTACTATAAACAGGATTTACAAAATACACATCTTTACTACATTCTATTTCAATAACAGGGGACTCAACTCCCACATTGCGTATAGTATAATTCATATGACTGAACGCTGTAGCCGGCAGAATCAGATGTGCTACCATATTTGGTCTTATTGTACAGGCAACGGTCATATTTTTGAAAATTAATCGCTCCCCATTATTATCATTTAGGACTACATTAGAAATATTATATACATCTACAATTTCCGGCTCCTTTCCAAAACCTGAAAGTATAAATTTTTTCCCTTCAACCCGTTCAGCTTCAAATACATCATTAAGAGTCTCTCTTCCTTGTGTCCATACAGGTGTATCTGCTCCTGTATCAATCAAACAAGTAACATCCTTAGCGATAGAAACCACTGGTCTTGTATAGCCGGAGAGCATCTTAAATGTTAATAATTTCACCATGTATATATCCTCCCATACCTATTGTTTCCGTTGTTCTCAAAGAAAGTTCTATCTCTCCATAATGTTTATGCCTAAAATCTATAATCTTCTCATCTGGCAGTATTCCACATATATGTCCGGAATGAACCTTTGCACCGTCAAAATCTACCTTATCAAATACTACCCACATTGCCGGATACTGTTTCACTACATCCTGCCACGAATCAAATATCTTATCTTCGTAAGTAATCATAGATTTTCACCTCCAACAAATCTTTTTTCTGTAATTGATTCTTCGAATCATCCATTTCATCTGTGCAAATTATAATACTGCCTATATCAACCATTATACTATTTTCATAACATTTATCAAGAAAAAACAGCTTTTCGACAGTGCCTTTTTTATAAACACAAAAAGGTAAAGGCTCCATCCCTAGCGATGCCTCTCCTCCTCCGTCACATAATGCGCATAGTCAAAATGCTCCTTTTCAAATACTTTCGCTACATCCTGCAAATGCTTCGTAATCCTTAAATGCTGTGGACAGTGCTTTTCGCATTTTTTGCACCGGATACAATCCGATGGTTTTCCATGAGAAGCAGTCAGATTTTTAAAGGTCAAGTCTAGTCCCATGGCAAAGCCAAACTGCTTTTGCTGATTAAATAACGTAAAATAATCCGGAATCGCAATCCCCTTCGGACATCCATCCGTACAATACCTACATGCTGTACAGGGAATCGCTATACTGTCATGAATCAGGCGTACTGTCTTTTTTACTGCCAGCTGCTCCTGATCCGATAGCGGCTTAAAGTCCTGCATATAGCTTATATTATCTAAAAGCTGCTCCAGCGTGCTCATACCGCTTAGTACCACCATGACATGCTCGAAGGAAGCTGCAAACCGGATTCCCCAGGAAGCCATGGAAGCCTCCTTGTCTTCCTTCAAAAAAACCTCCCTTGCTGCCTCCGGCAGATTCACTAATGCCCCTCCCTTCAGAGGCTCCATCACAGTCACCTGGACATGATGCTTCGCACAGACCTCATAGCACTTACCGGACTGGATTCCTTCACTATCCCAGTCCACATAATTGAGCTGCAGCTGTACCACCTCTATTTCTGGATGCTCTGTTAAAATCCGGTCCAGTGTCTCGGCATCATCATGATAGGAAAAACCGATATGCTTCGTCTTTCCCTCTTTCTTTTTCATGAGTAGAAATTCAAAGCCTTTTTGTGCCACTATTTTTGGATAAATTTCCTTGCCTACCGCATGTAAAAAATAATAATCAAAATACTCCACCTGACAGTAGGAAAGCTGTTCTTCGAAAATCCGCTCATAATCCTCTTCCTGAATCGCCATAAACACAGGCATTTTCGTCGTAAGTACAAACCGGTCTCTGGGATATCTGGAAGCCACCAGCTCTCCAAACACCTTCTCACTCTGTCCCCTGTGATAAATATAAGCCGTATCAAAATAGGAAAAGCCTGCTGCCATATAAGCATCCACCATCTGCTTCACCTGCTCCATATCCACTCTTGACCAGTCATCCGGATCCGGATGTGGGAGTCTCATCAAACCAAAACCCAGCTTTTTCATAAACACGCACCTCCATATACAGGAAAAGAGCAGGTTCTTTTCCATACATACCTGCCCTTTCCCAAAAGTCCTTGTTTTCAAATATATTTTTCAGGTTCACTTTATCAAGCCGAAAATACTCCATTTTTTGCAACCGGAAATTCCGTACATAAAATTTAAAACAGATACGGTTTCTCCCACAGATTCAGCTTCGTCCCGATTCCTAACTCCAGTGCCTTTTCATAGCATTTCTTTCCCCATGCTACATCCTCGACAGGCATACCGCCCACAGAATAGATGATTACTTCATCATCAGAAGTACGTCCCGGCTGTTTTCCCGCTAAGATTGCTCCCAGATTGATAATTTTATCCTTTGACAGCTTTCCGTCATGCACGAGATCCAGCCACAGAGAACCCGGAATATAAATCGTGTTATAGGTCGGATACGGATATTCCTCTGCCCATGCCTCATAGAGCTTGATATTATCGCAGACGAGCTTTGCCTTCCCACTGCAGATATATTCATCTGAAAAATCTCCGGAACCCGGAATACAGAAAAGTGCACCCGGCTTAATCCAGCTTTCATCAATAAACGGATACTGGCTTCTATCCATTCCTATAGAGGTCGAAGTGGCAAAACTTAAGATATCCGAATCCCTCACACATTCCTCTAACGTGTCTACTACCGTAATCGTCTTAAACTGTGGCAGATGCTCCTTTACAAATGCGATGCACCGGTCAATCGATGCTTTTCCACGCCCCTTTATTTTCAAAGTATCCAGTGTCGGACGCAGCGCTGCAAATGTTTCAATGGCAGTGATATTGATCACACCGGGTCCCACGATACCAAGTACCTTTGCGTTTTTCACCGCCAGATTCTTAACTCCCGCTCCCGGAATCCCCGATGTACGATAAGCCGATAAAAGATTCGCAGACATCAGAGCCAACGGTGCTCCGGTATCCTTATCATTGAGCATGACCATGAGAATCGACCTCGGAAGTCCCTTTTCCCTGTTTTCCACATTGGAACCATACCATTTCATTCCTGCCATAGCCGTCGCCCCGCCCACATAGGCAGGCATCGCCATAAACCTTCTGTCCGGTCCGCTTTTCGGCATATTCGGAAATGCCGGATGATCCGGAAATGTCACCATGGTTCCGTGCGAATTTCCATTTTCACCACCCATGATATAATCTCCCTTATCTAGTGTGATGAGAAGCTCCTCCATACACTCGGTACAGGCGACCACATCATTTACACCTGCCTTTAACATATCCGGTTCACTTAAATATAATAAATCAATTCTTGTATCGCTCATAATCATTTCCTCCATTTTTCTATTTTTTTTAATTTAAATTCCCCATTGACAGAATCATCCACTGCACAGTCTTTATCATTCCAAATCACTGTTTTTGCAGCTTATGTATTCCACTAGCGCACCTGCAGTCCCGGCATTACTTGCCAAAAACCATACTGACTTTTCCAAACAATCAGCTTGCCCGTGACTGTTCCCTTTCACTTCCGCTTTCCTTTTTCTTTTTTGGTCTGTGATATTTCTCATAAAGCTCATTTTCCATTGCCATCACCTCTTTTACCGGATACGGTTTGAAAAATGGTCTTTTCACCTGAAATTTCAACCAGAAAAATGCATAAAGCGTAAGTGCCAAAATAATAACCCCACAAACCTTATAAAGCGAAAGCTTCACGGAAAGGTCCGGATCAATGTTATAAATCATCCAGATTGTTCCAAAAATTCCGACCACTGGAAACACCGGTCCTAACGGTACCTTAAAGTTTCTGGGCGCATTCGGCAGTCGCTTTCTAAGAAGAAGCACATTTAAATTCGAAACCACATAGCTAAGCATCCATAAAATTGCCAGAACGGAAATCAAAAAGGATAGTGAATCCGTAGTGGAAAGCCCTGTAATATTGATGATGCAGAACGCTGCCGCTTCAAAAATAATTCCGACATATGGTGCATTTTTCTTATTCGTCTTATTAAAAACAGATGGTAAAAGTCCAATCTTTGCCATTCCCAAAAGTATGTACGAAAGAGAAGACATCACAGTATTAACCGAACTGATTACGGCAAGCAGGGATACGATGACCATCCAGTATCTGCCAAAGGATCCTAAGAGCATCCTTCCAAACAGGATATGCGGTGTCGTACTCGCACCAAGCTCCTCCCATGAGGTATAATTTTTAAATCCAAGTGTCAGAAAAATCTGCATTGCTAAAATGATAAGCATACTTAAAATCATTCCCAGAGGAATATCCCGCTTTGCATTTTTTACCTCCTTGGTGAGTGGTACGACATACTCTCCACCGATAAAGAGGAAAAATGCCAGACCGCACAGCCCCGTAATACTGGAAAAATCCGAAGCAATCACTGCCGGCTGCTCCACAATCTCACCGGTTCCAATTCCCAAAGCCCCCATCACACCCATGATGACTAAAGAAGCAATCAGTGCATATGCCACAAAATCCTGAATCTTGATAAAAACATCTACACCATTGAGATTCGCAATCATCAGAAGCACGACTAAAATCACACAATACACCCATCCCGGAACAGATACGCCCGGAAGCAGACTGGCAATCGTATTTCCAAACATGGCCCCCTCTACGGAACCTGCAATCGTGTTACAGAGTGCATATCCACCCACCATACAAATGATCGTGATAAACGGTCCTACACATGCTAGTGAATACTGCGCCAGACCTCCTGTCAGATCCGGCATGAGTGCATTGAGCTCTGCAATGGAAAGCAGTGTCACGATATTTAAGATACATGCCACCACCATCGAAATGATAAAGGTAATCCCGATAGCAGAGGTTCCGATCCCGATGGATAAAAGACAGCTCGATGCCACGACGAGTCCCACACCTGTCGCAATCACACTGCCCAGACCTAATTTCTTTTCCTTCATAAAAGCCTCCTTTCTCCCCAAATACTTTTTCTCATTTTTCGTCATTCCTTTTTATTCTCCTAGTCCAGTTCCCCTTCCTTCAGGGCATCCATCCCCTCTTCCCCGGTACGTACACGAACGGCATTTGTCACCGGAGTGACGAAAATTTTTCCATCCCCTATGTGCCCGGTATAGAGCTGCTTTTCCACAAAATCAAGGAAAGCATCTACCTCTGCGGAAGGAAGCACCACCATTACAACCTGTTTACTTAAAAGCTGGGGTTCTTCATTTTTCTCCACTTCGTATTCCTTCGTTCCTAACTGCACCCCACAGCCCTTTGCATCATAAATGGTCATTCCGGTAATCCCAAACTTTCCGAACTCTTTCGTAAGCTCTGCTACCTTTGCTTCCTTCGTAATAATTTCAATCTTCGATAATTCTTCTATTGCCACCTTCATACCG
>JAFVAA010000544.1 GCA_017476305.1 Lachnospiraceae bacterium | reverse complement strand
GTTGCCTGCCTGAATCTTAATATGGCTCATGTATCTGCATGGGGTACTCTGGCTGGCGACACAGAGCCACTGAAAGATGACGAGGATGGTTCCATGATCTGGAAGAAAGGTGCATTTCAGTATGATCCGGTGAATCATCCGGATCAGATACCGTTTGTAGTTGTTTATCAATATGTTAATGGAAATCAATTTATTGTTGGACCATGGTATGAGACTTTATGGCTTAATCCATCAGGTTCTTTTACAGGCAGCTGGGAAGATGGAGATGATATATACCAGAATACAGGTTACGGTCATAATGTACCTGATGAGGGGGCACCTAAGAATATGCCTCATTTATATGGGGATTATGAGGCATATTCAGCAGGCAGCGGCGATATAGAATACACCTTTACTGCGCCAAAGGGGTATTACTTCTGTAATAGTTATGATTTTTGGCGTGATGTCGGTACCGGAGTAATGTATAAATTTGTCAGAGGCACAAAAGTACATTCCACATATTCTGATACAGACAGTGCGGACTATTATACGAGTTTAACCTATAAATTTAAAGCTGGTAAGGCTTGCAGGAATACTGGTGCTATAGATAATATCATTCCCGGTTTTTGTCTTGAATTCCGTCAGATTCCAAGAACGATTATTTACAATGTATATAATGGTGACTTGGAAAATAAAGTCACTGCGGCTGATTATTATCTTAATCCTGAAGAATTGGATACCGGCATGGAGAGGTTTCTAACTAATCATAACGAAGAATTTGCAAAGCTTGGAGATATTCCGAACGGATTTACCTGTCTTTGTTCAGACCGATTTAACGATAAGTATCATGATGGGAAGGCAGGAACTGATGAAAATATTACACCATCCTATGCGGAGGAATACAAATATGGTAATCTTTATGGTAGTGGATATGTAAGTCATCTGAATAATTATTTCTTCGACTTTGATAAATATGAATTGGAACATCATATAAAATATCAGGTGGTAGATGCAAACGGGGATCCGGTGCCGGGGACATCTCTTTTCGGAGAAAAGACAAATAATAAGGGCTTTATAGCAACAGAAGATAACATAAAATACGAAAGAAATATTTCTCAATACGGCCGGTTCATTTTCGATGAAAAGAATGGTCTGAACAGGTATACATTTTTAGACGATACTACTTATTCAGATGGTGGTGTTTATTATTTAAATGGAGAAAATAAAGGTTATGGAAAGAATAAAGTAACACATAAATTAGAATCAGAAGAAGGTTCTCTGTACCCCAATATTTCAGAGAACATACAATTAAATTTTGATGTAGTAAATACAAATACAGATTCAGTAGCACCTTATGCAGTTTACAAAGGAAGTATTTCAAACAAGGAACATAGTGAATCCTATACTTCCGATTTTAAGATTGTATCCGTAGATGATACACATAGCATTGTCCAGATTGTCTCCACGCTGAAAGGGACTCCTGTGAATGATGCAGATGCAAATGTAAAAGAAAACACCGAAGCGAAGGAAAATGAGGATGGCAGTAAGGAAACCACGACTACCAGAGAGTACGAGGACGGCAGTAAAGAAACGGAGGTCACAAAGGAGTATCCTGACGGCAGTAAGGAGCTTTCTTATGAAAAAGAGAATAAGAATGGTATGAAGGAAGGTTCCGATGTTTCTATCGATGCCAATGGAAAAGTCACAGATATTACCACGCATGAAAAAACTTCTACGGGAGAAACCACGATTCCGTATGAGTTAGCCGGTGGAAGTAACGTAACAGCCAAAAAGATTACCACAACGGAAAAAGACTTTACTATCCCAAAGAGCATTAAACCAGCCGATGGGAAAACGTATCAGGTGACTGCGATTGCGGATGATGCCATGAAGTCGAATAAAACTGTGGCGAAGCTTTCTATGGGGGATAATATCCAGAAGGTAGGAAAAAGAGCGTTCCAGAAATGCAGCAACCTAAAAAGTGTAAACTTTTCCAAAAAAGTAAAGACGCTTTCCGACAATGCATTTAGTGACTGTGGAAAATTAGGCAATGTGTCACTTCCTGCTTCGACACAGAGCATTGGAAAAGCCTGCTTTAAGAACTGCAGGAAACTGAAAAAAATTACGATAGGAACGGTGAAAAAAGGCAGATTTTCAAATATGAGCGGAAATACTGCGTGGGGAGCCGCAGTCAAAATTTCTATCGGAGCCAATGCCTTAGAGAATTGTGTCAGCCTGAAAGAAGTCATCATAAACAGTCAGGTGAGAAAGATTGGCGATTCGGCATTTAAACAGTGCAAGAAGTTAGCGAAAATCATCGTGTATTCACTGGTGTTGAAGGTTGTAGGAAAAGCTGCACTAAAAGGTGTCCATAACTGCACCATTAAAGTTCCAAAGAAAAAAATCAAGCCCTATAAGGTACTGTTTAAGAATAAAGGGCAGGGGAAAAAGGTTGTGGTAGCGAAGATGTGATACATGAAATTTTATTTTTTGATTTTAGAAGACAGCGGATGAATTTCAAAAAGTGTTTCCTGATATGGAGGAATTGGGAAAAAAGTTAAAAACAGAGAAAAAGGATAGGTGATATTTTAGGCACTTGTTATCACGACAGGTGCTATTTTTAATTAAGTGAAAAAATGCTCTGTAAGTATTGCATTATCACAGGCGTTATGCTAATATATCCATTGTGCAGGAGAGACTGGAGGCATGGTATCCGGATGCCGTTTCAGACAGGGACTCCCTGCTCAAATTTTATTTCTATGGAGGAAAAGAATATGAGAAAATTATGTTTTGGAAAACAGGTAGTTGCACTATTGGCAGCAGTATCCATTTATAGTGCCGATATTGCTGGGGGGGGGTACAGCCAGAGTAGTACGAGCCGATGAAGCTTTGGAAGAACCGGCGACTACAGAAGAGCCGGAGGCTGTGGAAGAACCAGAAGCTGCGGAAGAACCAGAGGCTACGGAGGAACCTGTAGCACAGAAAAGTCAGAATATTTCTTTAAAAGTATCGAAAAAAACATACACTGCGGATCAGTTCCGAACGGGCAAAAAGACCTTTAAAATAGGTGCATCTGCTAAGACAAAGATTACCTATAAAGTGACAAGTGGCAGTAAGTATGTATCAGTAAATCAGAGTGGTTTAGTCACCATCAAAAGATGGACTCCAAAGGGCAACTATAAAATTTCAGTAACAGCAAAAGCGACAGAGGAATATAAGGAAGCTGCAAAGACAGTGACGGTAACGGTAAAAAAGGCATCCGCGGCTGTGATGTCAAAGGTGAAGATAAACTGGGATTTAAAGAATAATAAGACCGTGAAATATTCTTCTGCTTATGGCATTTATTTAGCTCCAAAGCTTTCCAACCGTTCCAAGACTGGTCCTATTGATACTATTCATGGAAAAATTTCCAACCTTTTCAAGAAAGGTTCTATTCAGGTCAAAAATTTTAAAAAGGTAAAAACTGCAGGGGGAAAGAAATATAAGGTTACATGTACTTTGCGTTTTATACAGCCTACGAATTTCTCAAAGACAGAAATCAATCAAATTGGAGATTTTGGTGGTTTGACAAATTATTGGGGGATGAATATAAGTGGGTTTATTGTGGATTATCAGACAGGAGAAAATCTGGAAAGAAAAAATAGCTACGGTGTTTCAGCAAAATTAGGAAAGTGGAAACATATAGGAACAAATAAATATGTTCTGAGTGACGGTTGGTGGTCTGATCCAAAGATTTCTGAAGTGAAGGTGACCGTTACCTATCCAAAAGAGTACAAGGATCTCTGCATTTTAGCAGGTGGAAATTCAAATCGCTCTAAATGCGATGGACAGGCGGATAGTTTTGATGACAGTGATATCAATTTCAAACAGGCTACAGCATGGTATTCTAAAAAGGACAAATTAGTTTGTCATGGCATACGTGTAAAATAGAAAGTAAAAATGTATTGTTATTTAGAAATTGTTTAATTAGGGCAGAGTCATTTGATTCTGCCTTATATAGATATGCAAAATGAATTTGGAAAGGAGAAAAAATCTGGTAGCTACTAACTTAATAACTCAAACTTCTTACGTCAAATCAGGGCATATCTCCTGTATGAATGCAGGTTGAGAGACATACCAGTTCAGTAGTTGACTTTTCACATCTTTTGTGATCTTTATGCTGCCCTGTTTTAATCCATTCAGAAGAATGGATAACAGGGAATGCAATG
>JAFVAA010000543.1 GCA_017476305.1 Lachnospiraceae bacterium | reverse complement strand
CCTCAGGCGTCTCGCTTCCTACAGCCTCATTCCCTGCTGCCTCACTTTCCATCGTCCCACTTTCTCCGGTCTCTTTGGCATCATCCTCTGTCCCTGCCATGCTCTCAAAAAAACCGGATAGTCCCTCTTTTCCATGAAAATTGACCGTAAGGTCAGAAAGCTGCGGGGTTCTCCTCCCCGATCCGTCATGAGCGTTACATATCATAAAAAAGAGTGCGGCTGCTATCATAAGAAGAAAAAATAATCTCTTTTTCTTCGTTCTCATTTCATTTGATCGATCCCGTTTTTCTTTTTCAAATCTATCCTATTCTCAAAAAGACAAACTTATGACTACCAACACTGCTATCTCCCGCTTTTAGAGTGGACGACAAAAATACTCTTGTCGTTTGCTATACATCTCCCGCCTAACAGATCTCCGGTGCCGGATATTCCACACCAAAAGTATCTACCGTCACCTTGAGCATTTTAATCGTATCTAAGGGTGCATCCATGCTGTCCGTATCGGTTTCTGCAATACGGTCCACCACATCCATTCCTTCGATCACCTTGCCAAAGGCCGCATAGGCTCCATCTAAATGAGGTGCATTCCTATGCATGATAAAAAACTGGGAACCGGCTGAATTTGGCATCTGGGAACGTGCCATTGACAACACTCCCGCTGTATGCTTCAAATGATTTTCAAATCCATTCTGTGTGAACTCCCCTTTAATGGAGTAGCCCGGGCCCCCTGTTCCATTGCCATCAGGATCTCCTCCCTGGATCATAAAGCCCTCAATGACTCTATGAAAGATCACCCCGTCATAAAATCCCTTTTTAATAAGTGAAATGTAATTATTTACAGTGTTTGGAGCGATATCAGGATAAAGTTCTGCTTTAATCACTCCTTCAGTAGTTTCAATCGTTACAATCGGATTCTGTGCCATAATACCCTCCATCTTTCTTTTTTCATTTTTTCTTTACTATTTCATTCAGGCACCCTGGAGCTTCAAGGTGCTAAAACGAAAATAAACCATTATCTAACAGTATATATGATATTTTGTGAAAAAGCAACAAAAATACTTGATAATAAATATGTTTCATAGTACAATAATAATATAATTTTTATTTTTTATCCAGTTGTTGACACCAGAGAGGGACATGGCGCATGAAAAAGCAGATACATATGGATTTTGATCAAAACGGTATGCTACAGGAAAAAAACTTCG
The DNA here is from genome assembly GCA_017476305.1 of Lachnospiraceae bacterium. Lineage (GTDB taxonomy): Bacteria > Bacillota > Clostridia > Lachnospirales > Lachnospiraceae > Butyribacter. The sequence goes on along the minus strand of JAFVAA010000543.1, from coordinate 4,590 downwards.
AGCTTTTTTATATCAATAATCTCTCTGGTATTGATATGAAAACACGCAGCCATGATTTTTATGAATTTACGTTTTTTCTAAACGGAAAGGTATCCATCTGCATTGAAAATACAGAATACTCCCTTTTTCCGGGACATGTGCTTTTATTGCCTCCGCGTACTGTCCATCATGTCTCTTATATGGATTCGGACACACCATATGCCAGTTTTATCATCATTGTCAGCAAAGAATATTTTGGTCATCTTCTAGAAAGAACGAACGACTATGGGTACATTTTATCACAAACGATTCGAACAAAAAATTATCTCTATCATTTAGATCCTGCCACTTTCAAACTTTTACAGAATAAAATTTTCCATCTGTTAGAAGAACAGAATACCGAACGCTTCGGCAAATCCGAACAGGTAACCGTATATTTTCATGATCTTATACTGACATTGAACCGCATTGTATACGAACTGGCCCACCCGAAGGAGAAAGAGGCGGAACGTACACTGGCTCATGATCTGGCTATATACATTGAACAGAATTTGAAGGAGGAGATTAGTCTTGACCTGCTTGCCAAACAATTCTTCGTTAGTAAATATCATATTTCGCATATATTTAAAGACACCTTTTGTGTCACTCTGCACCAGTATCTGACCAAAAAACGATTGGAGCTGGTACGTGCAAGCTTACTTGGAAATGAAGATATCAGCAATAAATATATGGATTACGGTTTCAAAGATTATTCCGGTTTATTCCGGGCATTTAAAAAAGAGTACGGAATGTCACCAAAGGAATATCAGAAACAGTATGCAATACGGAGGGATTTATGAATGAAATGGCAGATGCAACTCCTGTCGAGCTTTCCCTGCTAAGGAAGGCTGTACAGACAGGAATTCCGATAAACGGAAGCTTAGAGCTCTTGCCTCTCTGCAATATGGATTGTGATATGTGCTACGTGCGCCTTGGCAGAGAGGAAATGGAGAGGAAGGGAAGGCTGCGCACCATGGAGAAATGGCTTTCTCTGGCACATGAAATGAAGGAAGCCGGAACACTCTTTCTTCTCCTGACAGGAGGAGAGCCCCTTCTATACCGTGATTTTCGCACATTGTACAAAGAACTTCGATCCTTAGGCATGATACTGACTGTAAATACGAACGGAACCCTGTTAGATGAGGATTGGGCTGATTTTTTTGCCTCTTTTAAGCCCAGAAGAATCAACCTGACACTTTATGGAACGGATTCAGACACCTATGAGCGTCTCTGCCACTATAAAGCAGGCTATGAAAAAGCCATACAGGCAATTCATCTGCTAAAGGAACGAGGCATCGATGTTAAGGTCGGCTGCAGTGCTGTCCCGCAGAACAAAACCGACACAGAAAAAATTTTTACTCTGGGAAAAGAACTTTCGGTTCCAATTCACATAGATTCTTATATGTATCCGGCTACCAGAGAACGTGCTTCTGCATACGATAAAGCCGCCAGACTGGAACCTGAAACCGCTGCATCTATCTGGTTCCAGGATTTAAAGCACGCCATGCCCGCACCTGATTATGCAGCATACAGAAAACGCATGCTGCAAATGGCAGAGAATCTGCGTTTACGGGCAGATTCCCCCATACAGGAAATTTCCGGAACACAGTGCATGGCAGGCAACTGTTCCTTTACCATTAACTGGCAGGGAGAGATGCGGCCCTGTGTAATGCTTTCCACTCCATCCGCTCCGGTCTTTCAGGTCGGTTTTAAAGAGGCGTGGAAACAGATTCGGACGAAGCTGCAAAAATTACATATCAATTCCAAATGCAGCACCTGCTATCTGCGTCCCTTCTGCCATATCTGTCCCGCCAGTGCACTCTATGAAAGCGGCAGCTATGACGGAGTACCGGACTATATCTGCAGGCTTGCCGAAGCATCTTATCAACTACTAAAAGGAGATTCTGCCGATGATGCCAACGAATCAGACAAAGAAATTTAAAATAGGAAACTTTGTATTTCAAGTGACCTATCCGGACGATATCTGTCCTCCGAAGAACTTTCTGTTATTCGAAACACGGAACGAGGATGCGGTAGTCGATTATAGCTACTGTATAGAACGAAAAACCTCTATCGAATTTCAGGAGATTTTAGAATCCCTAAAGCAGACCCCTGTCGCTGTAAGGGATGACCTGATGGTTTACCGTGACTCGTCGCTTGAAATGCGTCTTATCCGCGCCAGAGGAAGGGAAGATTACTATGCCCTGTATGATGAGCAGACAGAAGCCCAGGCCATCATCTATCTAAATGAAGCCATGTTAAATCTCCTGGTACTGGATACTGTTTTTAGTTCTCTTTTTTCTTTGGAGAGAAGACTTCTGTCAAAAAGCGGACTGGTTCTTCACTGCGCTTACCTGCAATACGGGCAAAATGCCATTCTTTTTTCTGCACCTTCAGGAGTAGGCAAATCCACACAAGCTTCTCTATGGGAAAAATATAAAAATGGAGCCGTAGTAAATGGGGATCGTGCGCTTCTTCTGTGCCAAAAGGACAAATGGCATGCATACGGCTGGCCCGTCTGCGGTTCCTCGGAAATCTGCCACAATACCTCCCTGCAGATTCGCGCTATCGTAATGCTCAGTCAGGGAAAAAAGAATGAGCTCTCCCCCTTAAGCAGTATGCAGGCATTCAAGGAGCTGTACAGCCAGATCACCATAAACAGCTGGGATAAGAAAGCCGCTTTAGATTCTATGGAGCTTCTGGAACATTTAATCAAAAAAATCCCTGTATACCATTTAAGCTGTACCATTTCAAAGGAAGCAGTAGATCTGTTAGCTGATGAATTATACCCGTCAATGGCATACGCAGAGCCGGACTATTTCATAAAAAGGTCAGGAGGAAGTCAAAAGATGCCAATAGATGCAAAAGAGTATTTTGATTTATTAAAAGAGCAGGTAACACTTGGAAAAGAAGTGTCGATGATCATCACAGGAAATAGTATGTCACCGTTTTTAGAGCATGGAAAAGATACCATTTATTTTAAAAAGCCAGATAGAAAACTGCACCGTGGGGATATGGTTTTTTTCCAAAGGGAAAACGGCAAATATGTGATGCATAGATTATATAAAATAAAAAAAGAGGGCTGCTATTTTGTAGGCGACAATCAAACAGAGATTGAGGGGCCTCTGCCGGAGGAGCGCATTTTTGCCATCATTACAAAGGTAAAGCGAAAAGGACAGATTCTCGATAAAAGAAGTTTTTGGTGGTTCTTTTTTTCCCATATCTGGCTTCATCTGGTGCCCTTTCGACCATTTTTGATTTCCCTTTATCAATTTATCTTTAAAAAATAATCTCTTTCTTCGGAACTGTTCGTAATGAAATGTTCCTTTACAGTCCTGGTACATAGCAGAAAGAGGTTCTGTGATTCTCTTCCGAATACAGAACCTCTTTTTATTCATGAAATATTCGATGCGTTTCTTTTCTCCTCATTCTTCCACTACTTTTAAAACAGAACGCTTCACAAACTCCTCTACTGCCTCACGTATCTGCCTTTCCATCAGTCCCTCCGGATCCTCATACCGGTCACGCGCATTCTCAATCGCTTTTGATACAGTACATGGCTCTTGAAACTGTTTCCACAGAAAACCATAGGTCTCATTTAGCGATATCATACAATTTTCCAATTCACCTGTCACACCGACTGGCACTAATACCGTTTCATTTCCAATTTCTCTTAAAATAAACTCCGGCTGTGTCTGATACTTCGGTTCTTTCATAGGAACCCTCCCACATTATGTATGCTAATAGTGAAAAATATCCTCTGCATCATGAATGATTTGTCTGTCCACTAGTATGTCCATAATGCTGGAAAATCTGATCAGCACCATTCTGTCTGGACTTAGTCGACCAATAGATTGTCTCATTTGCTTTTACGGTAGCAATATCTTTGGGCGTTGTATAAGAGCCATCCGTATACAGTGTACAGTCCAAATCCTTCTGAATCAAGTTCTGATACTCAATCATCTTATATGGTACATTATTCTCATCTGTCAAGATGGTATAGTGACCTGCTGTTCCGCAAGAACCGGCTCTGTGCTCTCCACCGATTGCATCATAAGCCCCTAAATCATGCCCGCCTTTTACAAATCTGTTCGCTCCCTCTGCCGGTAAATCACATGTTACTGCCCAACAAGCTGCAACATACTCATTTGCTACAAACCCCTGAACCGTAGCCAATGGTTGAATCCATCTTCTCTTCTCCATAATATTACCTCCTATATTCACACTTGTAACTCCGTCACAAATTACCTATGCTTCGATATTATTATGACAAAAAAAGCAAACAAATGGAATTGCAGAACTTGCGAAAAGATTGCAATTATTGCGAAAAAACCTGTTTTCACCTAAAAAAGATCTTTTTTCGCAGTTTTTGATATAGAGCAGCTATAATCTAAAAAAGACCAGACAGGTCTTCTTTGATACTATATAACCACTATTTTCCTACATCCATGGTCTCCATGATGCTCCATTACTGCATAAGGCTTTTGCAGCCCCAGCTTTGCTCATACTAGTACCTTCAAAACTGCATATGGTCTCCCCACTCCGTCATCCATCCCCCGAACCATGACCGCT
>JAFVAA010000542.1 GCA_017476305.1 Lachnospiraceae bacterium | reverse complement strand
CCTTTTCAATGGTAATTCCGAGCTCCATAGGGACAGCTTTGGCAATCACATCCACATAATTGTATGGCAGATTTAAGACACGTCCCACATCGCGGATCACACCACGCGCGGCTAATGTACCAAAGGTCACGATCTGGACCACATGATCCTTTCCATACTTCTCCGTTACATAATCGATCACTTCCGGTCTTCGTTCATAGCAAAAATCAATATCAATATCCGGCATCGTCACACGCTCCGGATTTAAAAAACGCTCAAATAAAAGCTGATACCGGATTGGATCAATATTCGTAATTCCCAGCGTATACGCCACGATACTTCCTGCTGCCGAACCACGCCCCGGTCCCACACTGATCCCACGCTCTCTGGCAAAACGGATAAAATCCCATACGATCAAAAAATAGTCCACAAAACCCATTTTTCGAATGACGGAAAGCTCCTTTGCCAGTCTGCTTTCCAGATCCCCTGCCTGCGCTCCATAACGCTTTTTCAAGCCATCCTTACACAGCCTGGTCAAATATTCCAAAGGAGTATATCCCTCCAGCACATCAAACTGGGGCAGCTTATACTCTCCGAAAGTAATCTCCACATGGCAGCGTCCGGCAATCCTTTCGGTATTATCGATTGCCTCCTCTGCATATGGAAAGAGCCTTCTCATCTCCTCCTCAGACTTCAGATAATACTGTCCGCCCTCATAGCGCATACGGTCCTCATCGGTCACCAGCTTCTTTGTCTGAATACATAAAAGGATATCGTGTGCCTCCGCGTCCTCCTCCATGATGTAGTGCACATCATTCGTCGCCACAAGCGGCAGGCCAGTCTCCTGATGGATGCGGAGCAAGCCCTGGTTGACCGTCTGCTGGTCTGAGAGTCCATGATCCTGCAGTTCCAAATAAAAATGCTCCGGACCAAATACAGCGGACAGTCTGAGTGCCTCTGCCTTCGCCTGCTCATACATTCCCCTGCGCAGATTGCTTGCCACGATTCCCGCCAGGCAGGCACTAAGTGCAATGATCCCCTCATGGTATTTTTCCAGAACCTCATAATCTACCCGCGGCTTATAGTAAAAACCTTCTGTAAATCCCAAAGAAACAATCTTCATCAGATTGGCATATCCTGTATTATTTTCTGCCAGAAGAACCAAATGGTGATACCGTTCCTCCCCCCTGGCATTTTCCCTGTCATACCTGGAGCCGGGCGTTACATAGACCTCGCATCCAATCACAGGATTGATATCCGCTTCCTTCGCTGCCTTATAGAAATCAATCACTCCGTACATGTTCCCGTGATCGGTAATCGCAAGATGCTTCATGCCCAGTTCCTTTGCACGCGAAAAAAGCTCTCCAATCTTACAGGAGCCATCCAATAAAGAATATTCTGTATGCAAATGTAAATGTGTAAATCCCATAAGTATCCTCTTCCCTGAAAGTCCTCAATACCTATATTCAGGACTGCGCACCATGAACACAGCTTTGGTGCTTTTGCAGTCCTAAACAAAAGAGCCCCGAAACCGAGACTCTGTATATTCCCTTTTTACTTCTAATGAACGGAAAATCCTTAAGCTTCTGCAGCACTTAAATACCGCTCTATATCCTGCATTGCGTTTGCCTCATCCTCGCCATCCGCAGATACTACAACTTCTTCTCCAGAATCCAATCCGAGTGCCATCATGCCCATGATACTTTTTGCATTTACCCTCTTATCCCCACACTCCACATAGATACTGCTGGAAAACTGACTTGCTACCTGTACCAAAACAGCAACCGGTCTGGCTTCCAAATTATTCTGGATCCGAATTTTAATTTTTTTCGTAACCATGTTACTTAGTCCTCCTTCTTCAAAAAAGAAATATTCCTTTCTCAAAAATATGCATTTCTTTTTTCCCTTAATGCCTCCGCAATTCTGCTGATTTTTCTCAGACGGTGATTCACCCCCGATTTACTGATAGGAGTAGACAGCATCTCCCCCAGCTCCTGTAAAGAGCAGTCCGGATACTCCAGCCTGAGCTCTGCAATCTCACGAAGACCATCTGCCAGTTGACTAAACCCCATATTACATTCTATGAACTTAATATCTTCTATCTGTTTTGCTGCTGCAGTTACCGTTTTTTGAATATTCGCCGTTTCACAGTTCACCTGACGATTAACAGAATTTCTCACTTCTTTTAAAATGCGAATATTTTCTAACTCCATGAGTGCCACATGCGCCTCAATGACATTTAAGAAATCTACGATCTGAGCCCCTTCCTTCATGTAAAGGACATGGTATTTTTTTCTTTGGACCAGTTTCGCCTCTAATCCAAAGCTTGCCATCAGCTTCTGCAAATCCTTTGCATAGTCCTCTGCCAACACCGGAATCTCTACATGATACGCCTTTTCAGGATTCGTAATGGAGCCTGCCACCAAAAAGCTTCCCCGGAGAAAAGCCCGTTTACAGCATGTATTCTGCACTAACCGCTGATGAACCCTTAGGGAATCTCCCCATAGATCTCCCTGGTCATCAACCACCTTCATCGCCTTTAAAATCAGAAAAACCTCTGTTTCCTTCCTTATATACAACAAGTAACTGTATCCCCCGCTTCGAATGTTGTGATTGCTCACAACAATCTCTGCCTGTATTTGAAATACTTTCTTTAATAAGATATCGGATTTTTGCGCAACTGTCAAGTTCTCCGTGTGAATAAACAGGAAATTTTTTCCAATCCGATCCTTCTTTATCTTTCCACAAAGGTTAAAAATCGCCGTAAATTCAGCTATTTCACAATGTCTTCCCACACCGAACCGCTCTCCGATTTCTTCCTTAACTTTCCTTGAAAACGACATTTCTTCCTCCCTACGGAAAAACAAAACACTATCGTCCGATGTCACGGTGCTCCACCTTCAGGCTATATGGAAGCTTTTCCATATTTTTCCCTAACGTTCGCGCCACGGAAACCGAACGGTGTTTCCCTCCTGTGCACCCGATGCTGATGACCAGCTGATTTTTTCCTTCCATAATATAATTCGGTATCAAGAACTGAATCATCTGAAACAACTGCTTCGAAAAAATAGCCGCCGGTTCCGTATTCATCACATAATCGTAGACCTCACTGTCATTGCCCGTCTTATCCTTTAACTCCTTTACATAATAGGGATTCGGAAGAAAACGCACATCAAAGACCAGGTCTGAATCTACCGGAATCCCATACTTAAAGCCAAAGGAGAGGATGGTCACAAAGAAATTTTCATATTCCCCTTTTTCTAAAAAGATCTTATCTATTTCCTTTTTTAAATCTCTGATGAGCATATGGCTCGTATCTAAAATATAGTCTGCCTTTTCCTTGATCTGCGCTAACTCTCCGCGTTCTGCAGCGATTGCCTGATCGACACGCCCCTGCAGAGCCAGAGGATGATTTCTCCTGGTTTCCTTGTACCGTTTGATAAGCACCTGATCATCTGCCTCTAAAAATAGAACCTCATAATGATATCCGGATTCCTTCATCTCATTTAAAATATCAGAAAGTTCAGAAAGCCCCTCCAAATTTCTGATATCAATCCCCAGAGCCACCCCTTCGATAGCCCTGCCTTCGCTCATAAAGGCTTTTGTCAGCTTCGGAATCATCCGAACCGGAAGGTTATCAATGCACAGATATCCGATATCCTCCAACATACGGAGTACAGAGCTCCGCCCTGCCCCCGACATTCCTGAAACGATCACAAACCGTACCATAGCCACTCCTTATCCTTACAGTATTTTCACTTCTGTTTCCAATAGAACACCAAATTTTTCCTTTACCATTTCCTGCACATGACGAATCACAGCCACCGCCTGCTCATACGTTCCATTTCCTGCATTTACTACAAAGCCGGCGTGTTTGTCCGAAACCATCACAT
>JAFVAA010000541.1 GCA_017476305.1 Lachnospiraceae bacterium | reverse complement strand
TTGTATTATTTCTTACGATGAATTGCTTTTTTCCTTCCTCAATGTTTTTGCGAATATCATCTATCTCCAGCTGATCCCCTTCATGAATCTTTTCATAGTCCGACTCATTAGCAAAGGTCAATGGAAGTATCCCTGCATTAATCAGATTAGACCGATGTATTCTGGCAAAACTTTTTACCAAAATTGCTTTTACCCCTAAATACAACGGCGCAAGTGCTGCATGTTCCCTGGAAGATCCCTGCCCGTAATTCAGTCCACCTACAATTATGGATGCTTTCATTTTCTTCGCTCTTTCCGGAAAGCCTTCATCGCAAACCGTAAAACAAAATTCCGAAATTGCCGGAATATTCGAACGAATTTGAAGAATCTTAGCCCCTGCCGGCATAATATGATCGGTAGTAATATTATCTCCCACCTTTAATGAACAAGCACAGGAAATCTTCTCATCCAACGGACTGGTTTTAGGAAAAGGCTTAATATTTGGTCCCCTGTATAGTTCCACCTGCTCCATATCCTTTTCATCAGATGGTGGTACAATCATATTATCATTGATTGCATATTTTTCCGGTACTTTAAATGCCTGCATCTCACCATAGGAAGTTGGATCCGTCAAAACACCATTGATTGCCGATATCGCTGCTGTCTCTGGAGATACAAGATATATCTTTCCGTCTTTTGTCCCTGAACGCCCCTCAAAATTTCTGTTAAATGTACGCAAAGAGATCCCTTGGGAATTAGGTGCCTGCCCCATGCCAATACATGGTCCACATGCACTTTCTAAAATACGTGCACCCGCATGAATCATGCTGGATAAGGCTCCATTTTCAGCCAGCATGCTTAGCACCTGCTTTGAACCCGGAGCTATAGATAACGACACATCCGGGTGCACCGTCTTTCCTTTCAGAATATGTGCCACTTTCATCATATCCACAAAGGAACTGTTCGTACATGAGCCAATACATACCTGATCAATCTTTATTTTTCCAATTTGCCCGACACTCTTTACGTTATCTGGAGAATGAGGGCAGGCAGCTAATGGAACAATCTGTGACAGATCAATATCCATCTGCTCATCATAAACCGCATTGTCATCAGCCTTCCATTCCCTCCAAACGTCCTCTCTTCCTCGCGCTGCGAGAAATTCTCGTGTCCTTTCATCCGATGGGAATATTGAAGTAGTTGCACCAAGTTCTGCTCCCATATTTGTTATCGTTGCTCTTTCCGGAACGGAAAGCGTTTTTACTCCATCCCCACAGTATTCTATAATTTTTCCAACCCCGCCTTTTACGGTCATTCTACCAAGAATTTCAAGAATAACATCCTTCGCTGAAACCCATGGAGATAATTTTCCGGAAAGACACACCTTCACAATCTTTGGATAGGTAATATAATATGCTCCACCTCCCATAGCAACAGCCACGTCAAGTCCCCCGGCTCCTATGGCAATCATCCCAAGTCCGCCTCCTGTCGGTGTATGACTGTCAGAACCTATCAGTGTCTTCCCGGGAATTCCAAACCGTTCCAGATGAACCTGATGGCATATCCCATTACCCGGACGACTAAAATATATTCCATGCTTTTTTGCTTCACTTCCAATAAAACGATGGTCATCTGCATTCTCAAATCCTGATTGTAACGTATTGTGATCTATATAAGCGACAGATTGCTCTGTTTTTACACGAGGAATCCCCATAGCCTCATACTCCAGATATGCCATAGTTCCTGTTGCATCCTGCGTAAGTGTCTGATCAATTTTTATTCCAATCTCCCCACCCTTAATAAACTCACCATCTATACAATGTTCTTTCAGTATCTTTTCAGAAAGAGTAAGCCCCGCTCCGTTATCTGTTGTGTTCATAATAAAACACCTCACATTCCCTGTCTCTTATCAAGTTGAATATACTGTCTGTCTTTTGCAATGGATTTGTATGCCGGACGAATAATTCTTTTTCCTGTGTTCATCTCTTCAAAACGATGTGCACACCACCCAGCCATCCTTGAAACTGCAAACATTGGGGTAAATAAATCCTCCGGTATTCCAAGCATCTTATATACAAAACCACTATACATATCTACATTTGCACAAATCACTTTTCCACTATGTTTTACTTCATCATAAACCATCGGGGATATGCGTTCTATATCTTCCAACAGTTTAAACTCCTTCTCATATTCTGTTCCGGCAGCCATTAATCCGGCATATTTTCTGAGGATTACAGCACGGGGATCTGATAGGGTATATACCGCATGCCCCATGCCATATATCAACCCACTTCCATCACCTGCCTCTTTGTGAAGAATTTTTTTCAAGTATTCTGCAAGTTCTTCCTCATCATTCCAGTCAGAAACATTTTCTTTAATCGCATCCTGCATTTCAACTACTTTATGATTTGCTCCTCCATGCCTTGGTCCTTTTAACGAACCTACTGCAGCCGCATACGCTGAATACGGATCTGTACCCGATGAAGTCAGAACCCTGCAGGCAAAAGAAGAATTATTCCCACCACCATGTTCGGCATGCAACATCAGCATGATATCCAAAAGTTTTGCTTCATCATGCGTATATTTTCTGTCCGGACGCAATAAAGAAAGGATATTTTCCGCAGTAGACAGACCTTTTACTAAAGGATGCATGATCATGGACTCCCCACCATATGCCCGCATTTTTACCTGATAAGCCGAAACCATAATAACCGGCATCTTCGCAATGAGGGATACCGCTGTATCAATTTCATGCTCCGGTGTCAGTAATTCCGGTGCGTTATCAAAAGAATACAGGGCCAGTGTTGATCTGGCCATTTTATTCATAATGTTACTCGATGGTGCTTTAAGAATCATATCTTCAAAAAATCCATCCGGCAATTCACGGTTTTCGGAAATAAGACCTGTAAATTCCGCAAGTTCTGCCCTGTCCGGTAATCTTCCTGTCAGCAAGAGATAAACAACTTCTTCATAGCCAAACCGGTCTTCTGATTCTGCTCCATAGATAAGATCCTTGATATCATATCCCCTAAAGGTCAGCTTCCCCTCTGCCGGCTTTTT
>JAFVAA010000044.1 GCA_017476305.1 Lachnospiraceae bacterium | reverse complement strand
AATGAGCAAACTTTGCTCGTCTTGAAATGTATATGGGATTGCAATAACATTGCAGCCATTGAAGATATCGAAGAAGAACTTAGTGTCAAATATGGTGTAACATTCAAATAAAAAATCAACGAATATCTGGCAGAGCTGATTAATCAAAGCCTTGTTTCAATTACACGGCTTGGCAAATATAAAGCCTTACTAACCGAGCAACAATTTCGCAAAGTAAGCTTAAAATCCGCATATGAAGATATGTATATCACACCGACCGAGATTACCAGACTTAGGACAGATTATGATTTCAAGCTGAGTTTTGTTGACAGGCTGTGTGGTTATCTGCATTGCGGTATAGGGGATGTTGTAGCCTATATCCCTGATGATATGCAGGACAATTCCCTCGATGAACTGGCAAACAGGCTGCAGGAATCATATTAATCGAATCTTCGGTATATCGTTTTGTAGTTACGAGATGAATATGAAATGGCTAGAATTTTTAACTATTTATAAAAGAAAGTGAGGTTTTAAAATGACTGAAAACATGAAAAATTTCCTTACACTCGCTAAGGAAAACGAAGAGGTATCGGAAAAGTTCAAAAACGGTCTTTCCGACGAAGAAATGACCGCACTTGCCAAAGAACACGGCATTGAGCTGACGGAAGAAGATTTTAAGACGAATGGAAAGAACCTGCTATCTACAGATGAGGGCACCGCTCTTTCTGATGAGGAATTGGATAAGGTTGCAGGAGGTACAGACATATTCGAAGAAGGTATAAATTATCGGGTGTGGTATAGATGCCAAACTTGTGGATATATTGAACGTCATGATTATAAAGGTGAAGATGTGATGACCTTTATTTCGCTTGGTTCGCTTGCTCTGTGTCGTTGTGACTGTTGTGATAGAGATTGGAGAGTAATTAAAATGGAACAATGGGGATAAAGAATTGTTTGTATAAAACACTTTGAGATGGGAGTATATTTTTAGATACTGAAAAATGAGATAGCAAGTCCATAAGAGGAGAATAGAAATCTTTGGCAGGAAAAGTTTGTTTTCCGAGAATAATATTTGTGCGATAAGAGTTATTGGAAACATGTCAACGATAAGAAAAGGAGACTACAATGAAAAAAACAATCTTATGCCTCTGCCTTGTGTTTACAATGGTACTTGGCGGATGCAGTCAGAATGAAACTGAAAAGCAGGCGGAAACAGCCACACAGACAAAGAATGCGGTTAAGGATAAGGGCGGGGATTCTGTGACATCCCTCTCGGAATACTGGCAGGAGGGTTCTGCTCCGGCAAAAGCTCTTTCTGATTATGTTGCAGCGGTCACGACAGAGGGCAGCGACAGTTTCATTCCGGCAGAGGACCGTATTGCCGTATTTGATCTGGATGGGACCTTGATGTGTGAGACTTATCCTCGGTGCTTTGAATACATGGTCTTTACGGACTATGTGCTGAACAATTCCGATTATACGCCGACGGATGAGATCAAAGCCGTGGCACAGGAGATACTCGACACCGCATGGGAGGATAAGCCCGAAGGGATCAGCACCAGACAGGCGGCAGCCGGGGCTGTGGCTTATCAGGGCATGACACCCGCCGAACTGGAGGACTATGTTGTTTCCTTTATGGATTCCGAGGCGGAAGGATTCGCTGGCTTGAAGCGCAGAGAAGCATTTTACAAGCCGATGGTGGAGCTGGTGCAGTATCTGGAGGAGAATGATTTTACGGTATATATCGTGACGGCTACGGAGCGCAATATCGTCCGTGCGCTCGTGAAGGATACGCTCCACATTCCGCCGGAGCGTGTCATTGGTACGGAGTACGGGTATACTGCCACAGGGCAGGGGGATACGGAGGATGGAGACTATACGTTCCAGAATACGGACAAGGTTGTGTTTGACGGGAATTATTTTGGTGAGAATGCGAAGATGTCAAAGGTGGATGCCATAGTACGGGAAATCGGGAAGCAGCCTGTCCTTGCATTTGGCAACAGCTCCGGCGATGTGGCGATGTGCGAATACACCATTACAGCTAATCCTTATCAGTCCCTTTCTTATCTCGTCCTTGCAGATGATGAAAAAAGAGAGTGGGGAGACGAAGCTGCGGCAGCAGAAAAGAAATCAGAGTATGAGAGGGCAGGCATTGGCACGATTTCCATGAAGGATGATTTTGTAACGATTTATGGCGACGGGGTAGAAAAGAATGAGGATGCCGCATCAAAATAAATATAGAACCACTTCAATGTGAGAAAGGAATATCATGCTGCGCTGATGAAGAAATCCGCATATTATTTTTAGATATGTGTTCAAGAAAATGCTAAAAACGTCTGAGATGTGGGATAAGGAAACAGAATCAATCAACGAAAGGAGAATACTATGAGCGATGTGAATAACATGGATAGCAAATTAAGCGATGACGCATTGGAAGGTGTCAGCGGAGGTTACATATTTTATGCAAATGGATGTCAGGGTTCAGATCCTAATCGTCAGTGGGAAGTGATCAACGATAAGAACGGTGATGTAATTGAACGCTTCGGGACGAAAGAAGATGCCATGAAATATGCTGAATCAATCGGAGAGAGCGATGAGCAAGTACCTTGGGAAACGGTGAATAAGCTTCGGAATCCCGGTCAACAATCACAACCATCACAGCCAAGCCAGCCCGGTTTGCACATTACCTATACTCCCCATATCAAAATTCGCTGGTAATCCGGTGATTTTCGGATGTTTTTAGTATTTTCTTGAGAATATATCGTGGGATGATGCGATGGAAAGACAATGTTTGAAGGAGGAAACAGAATGAAAGTAGAAAAAATTGAAATGACGGAACAGGAAGTAGAGGAAATGAAGCAGCAGTTGAGCGACGAGGAATTAGACGAGGTTGCGGGAGGTTTTGCGTATAGGGATGGAGGACCTTTTCGCCAGGATCACCTCATGTTCTCTTTAGAAGAAGCGGCGATTTTGAGTGAACATTTAGGTGTGCAGTTAGTACATGGTATAGCATATAAAACAAGTGAATTGAAAGATTTAGGTATTCCCGGGAAAAACGGCAGAGAAATAGAAAAATACTTAAAAGAACAACTTGGATTTCAAAGCTCAAAGCTATAAATCATAATTATCCTGAAGTGATTTATGTTGCTATATGTAAAACACCAAAATTTAATAAAGGAGGAAACAAGATGCAGATAGAAAAAATACAACCGACAGAGCAGGAAATGGAGAAAATGGATCAGAAGGTAATCGACGAGGAATTAGACGGGGTTTCCGGTGGTTTTGAGCAGCAGTGGCGACTTATCGGTGGCAAAAAATACACATTTACGGAGCAGGAAGCGAAGACGATGTCCGAGGAATTACACATAGAAATAATCCCGGGCAAGAAATATTACATCGAAGAGTTGAATGAAATGGGCATTCCCTCAGTTCAATACCTGAAAGAACATTTTGGATTTGAAGAAAAGATAACAATACCGGGTATCCCTGTTATCGAAAAGGGTCCCCTGACTGAGCTGGGCAGAACGACTTTTTAAAGAAAATATAAAATTAGATAAGCATAGGAGTGAACAAAAGCCAGATCAATAGGACACTTTGGTTCATATAGCAGCATGAATCATTCCGGGATTATTATGATTCATATTAGAAACATGTAAGGACGGAGCAGTAAATGTTAAATTTTATTAAAGGAGGATACAAGATGAAGATAGTAAAAATGGAACCGACAGAACTGACAGAACAGGAAATCGAGGAAATGAATCAGAAACTGAGCGATGAGGAATTAGACAAAGTTTCCGGCGGATTGATATACGATGGCTATTACATTTTTTCGGAGGAGGATATTGAGAAATTTGCTGAGGCTTGGGGCAATCATTGGAGACAATTGAAACCGGGCAAAAAGTATACACGGGATTACTTTAATTTTTATGGTTTTTGGGGCCTAGGAAAAACTCCAGTAAGTACTAGTAACCCACTTTATAATCTCAGTTCGAAGAGTCAAAGGCTATTCGCGCTCAAGGAATTAAAAAGGATGGGGATTCAAGTTGAAGTAGCTGGCTATGAGGATTATATTAAAGCCTTATGAGGATTTAAACAAAATCTGACTACTCTTAACAGTATTTTATTCAGTTTGACACGAACAGGAAGGGATGTATCAGTATGGAAGGAGAAAAAAGAGAGTGGCAGATCAATGCAATGATCGATAATCTGCCCGTTCTCCGGGCGAAACTTGATCTCTCCCAAAAGGAACTGGGAAAGAGGATCGGGGTCACAAGACAGCAGATAGCGAATTATGAAAACAGAAAAAGAACGCTCACATGGACTTCCTTTCTTGCTCTGATTTCAGTATTTTCTAATGATCCAAAGACAGGAAAAATGTTGAAAATGCTTGATATATGGGATGGAAAAGAGGGGGATGAAAAGGTAGCGGATGAAGATCTGGCGGTGGCAACAGGCGGCATATCGCAGATGGCAGGAACGGTTGATTTTGAAATGGAATATATCGTTGTTATGAGTACAGCGGATATGCACAGTCTGATACAGGATGAACTGCGGAAAAGAGGAGTGCCGGAAGCGGTGATTGCAAGGCTGCCGGGTCTGGAAGGGCATGGAGATTCCGGTAACGGTGGAAAGCTCCGTATCATATGGAAGGAAGGCGCTCCGGCACCGGTATGTATAAAAATCATAGGATAAGTTAGGAGGGATAAGATATGGCAGAAGAACAGGAAAAAAGTATTTTCCGGGAGAAGAGCTTAAAAAGGATATCTTCACCGGAGCAGATGGATGATTATATCCGCGTGACCAGTCCGAGTGTATGGCTGATCCTTATGGCAATGATCGTGCTTCTCATAGGGATCGTGGTATGGGCTGTTTTTGGAACTGTAACCATTCAGGATGCGGACGGGATGATCACACAGGTGCATCCAATCACATTTGTCATGAATTAAGAAACTGGAGAGTAGAGAAATATGCAGGGAACATCAAAAGTAAAACAGCCGGTAAAAAAAAGGGTTGCAAAGGTTCCTGTTGTGATGCAGATGGAGGCGTTAGAGTGCGGAGCAGCATGCCTTGCAATGGTAATGGCTT
>JAFVAA010000540.1 GCA_017476305.1 Lachnospiraceae bacterium | reverse complement strand
TCCCTCTCCGAAGGTCACGGTCATGTCTGCCTTTACCGCCGTTCCCAGCACAGCACCGGTGCTTGCAGAAATTCCGGAGGGGATATCTACAGAAATAATGTACGAACCACTTGCATTCATCTTTCCAATCCATTCCGCATAGGTTCCCGTCACCTCTCTGGAAAGTCCGATTCCGAAAATCGCATCAATCAGTACCGGAAATTCTTTCAAATTTGGGTTGTCAATAAAATTCATTGACAATTTTTCAGCAATGGAAAGCTGCGTTTTCATCTCCGCACTCGCTTTTTCCCTGTTTCCGAGCAAAAAAATAGAGATATGATATCCCCATTCCTTTAGGATCCTTCCGGCAGCAACTCCATCTCCCCCATTATTGCCGACACCGCAAAGAATCAATATTTTCATCTTTTTCTTGAATTCTTCCTCATTTTCCGGCTGAAAATCCTTTGCGTACAAATACTCTGTCACATGCCTTGACAGGGAAAGTGCAGCCCGCTCCATCAAAACTAACGATGGAATCCCAAGCTCCTTTATGGAAATCCGGTCAATCTCCCCTGCCTGCTCTGCATCTAGTAAATATCGCACACTTCTTCTCCTTTTCATCTTTGTTTTCAAAATTCTCCTCTTCTTTAGAAATCTCCACAAAATGAATCCTAAGATTATTCTCTGCCGACAGCAATCACAAAGGCTGACGCATATTCCTTCGTATCCGTGAGTGAAATGTGGATTTTAAAAATGCCCATGTTCTCTGCTGTTTTTCTCGCTGTTCCTGACAGCTGTACATAGGGGGCTCCTTTCTCATCACGTAAAATCTCTATTTCCTTCGGAAAGATTCCTGCAAAACCGGTTCCAAATGCCTTTGAAACTGCTTCTTTTCCAGCGAAATTCGTGGCAGCCCTGCTTTGCCTTTTTTCAATCAGGCTCTGCTCCTCCTCGGAGTAATACTTTTTTAGAAAGGAAGAGGATTCACATGCTTTTTTTACACGTTCACAGGAAATCTGATCTGTCCCTATCCCAATAATTCTTTCCATCAGTTAGCATCACTTCTCCATACATCATAATCCTTATCAAACATATCTATGATTCTTTTTCCTAAAAGATCATACATAAATTTATATGTTTCTTCATTTCTGAGTTCCATTTCCTGTTTATGTAAAATATGCTGCGTCAGCATGGCACGCACGGTAGAAATCCAAATATCCTCATTTTCGATTTCTCTGGTATTATTGATGAGCGTTTCATAACAGATTCGCATGCTTTCAATCAAGAGCTCCTGATTTTTTTTCGTAATGTCGTCAGGAAGTGTTTCTAAATGCTCCTCTGCTTTCTCAGTTTTTTCCTTCAGCTCGTCTAAATATTTTTGATTTCTATCCTGCTTTTTAATCTTTTCAGCACTATCCGGATCCGAACCATCCGTCATATTTAGAAGAATATTTTCCATCAATGCTTTTTTTGCATTTGCATAGTCCTTTAAATCCTGATTTAACTGCCCCTGTCTTTTTACCAGATCATTTAATTCCTTTTCCAGCCGTTTCAATTTTTTTGTCTTTCTATGATCAGGAAAAAGCTGATGCCATCTGGCATCTAATGTCAGCAAAGGCACACGAAGCTTCTTTAGTTCCATTAAATATTTTTCCTCAAGCTGCATTTCTTCGGTTTTCTTCTTTTTCCGCATACCTTTACCTCCCCTGTAGCCTTTTATCACACGGACCTGTAATCAATTTCCTGTTCCTTCAACGTTACACAACAATATTTATTATAGCATTCATAAAGCATTATTTCAATTCCTAACTTGCATGTTATATAGAAGGAAATCTGTCTAACCTATCCAAAATATCGTTTTTTGCTGAAAGAAACATTTTTTTGCTTTTTGATCTATGTTTCCATGGGAGCATGAGTATTTCGGCCGGGAAGGAACGCTGCATAGAGGCAAATATAAATTTTTGCAAAACACTTATGTTAAAAAAGACATGGACAGCCCTAATTCTCTGATATTATCAAGCCATCTTAAGATCAAGGTTCTTTTATACTTTGGTGTTCCATCTTCATTTTTTAATTTTTCCAAAGCCAGTGCTAAATACGCATATTCATTTTCAAGACAGGTATTAAAGACTCCCTGGTCATCCGTATTGATGGATACCATCAGCTGCGGGCAGGTATCCTGTTCCTTTTGGTCGCTGGTCAGACCGTAATTATACCAGTCTTTGATTGGGTGCAGGTCATAGCGTTTAAAAGAACCTATTACACAATTCGAGGACGGATTGGTCTCAATTCCGATTCCCCTCTCACAGATTTCTATCTGCATTCTTCTCTGCACTTGCTTTACTACACGTATGATAGAGGGATTTACATGCACCTCCATCATCTCATCTCCAATCCGCTTCACATTCCTGTTATAATGATATAAATAGTACAGAAGAGAAACCTCTTTATCATAGCGAATTCGATAGTTTTTCGGGAATTCTTCATTGATCGCACAGTTTTCCCACTCATCCGGATAAAAATTCCCCGCCACAAATTCCTTTTCTTTATATTTCTCCGGAGCATCTCCTCTTAGCTTCCAGGCATCATAGTAGCTGTCAATCGAAAATACAAACTCATTTTGGGGGATAACCTGTTTGTAGACAATCTTAATCAGTTCATCATACCTTTTACATATACTATGTACGGCATCCTCACAATCCCTGATCCGGTATTTTCTGATTTTATGATATAACCACGCCAGATTATCCAAATAATTCATCCGGTTAATCAGGATCAGATTTGCCTTTCCCTGATACCAGGCATCTACATCCACCCCCATTGCCAAAGCATGTCCTAAACGGTCTCCACACTTTAAATTTAAAAACAGGATTGCTTCATCAATTGCTCTTAATCCATCGACGATGTCCAAAAATCCTCCCCCACATGATAGCTGCATCGCAGCTGTGGCAGTTTTGGCAGCTTTTCTGACTGATTTGCTTTGAGATACCGGAAGGCCTGCGCGAAAACCTCCGGTCTGCACCAGATTTCTGCAGAACTTGCATCGATTCCCAGCACTCTCTCCGCTACATCCGGATTATTTTCCCGAAATTCTGCAATTGCTTTCGCCTGAGTCTCCACCTCCTGCCTCACGGAAGAATCCCTGCAGCTTCCAATCTCATATCGTTCCTCCTCCTTTTCCCTTTTTTTAATAAAATGCATCACATAAAAGAATTTCTTTTTTAATTCTTCTT
>JAFVAA010000539.1 GCA_017476305.1 Lachnospiraceae bacterium | reverse complement strand
GGATATGGCAGAGGTCATCGAGGATGCATTCCGTTATGATCGCATGATTGTATGTGCAGCAAGCTATGATGGCGGGGTATTTCCCTGCATGCAGGATTTTCTGCATCATTTGCAGTCAAAGGCTTATCAGAAGCGTAAGGTCGGTATTTTGGAAAATGGTTCCTGGGGGCCGACTGCTGCGAAGACGATGAAGGGGATTTTGGAAACGATGAAAGAGATTGAGATTGTGGAGCCTGTGGTGACGATCAGATCCACTTTAAAGGATACAGATCTTCCGGGATTGGAGAAGCTGGCAGATGCCATGTTATAAATTTGGACAAAGATAAATAGTTGAACTCATAGGCGCATGAACAGGAGGATGCGCCTATTGCTTTATCAGGAAACTGTAAATGACAGCTGTGAATGGTGTCAGGCAGTCCGAAAATAAAACAGTTCGGTGAAAGCCGGATGAAAAAGGAGGATGTGGATGGACAGGAAAAATCTTAAAAGGCTATACTTTTTATGGGGATTGATTCTCTCGATTTTTATGAGTGGCTGTTCGATTTCCGCCAATACGGAACAGACAGGAAATCCTTCGGAATATGTCCAGACTTCCGGGCAGAGCAGTTCTGATGAGACCTTTTATGAGGAAGAAGATCCGGAAGAACCATATAAAATTTTAAATCATAATCAACCGGAATTTTCGAAAAAGCAAAAAAAATCCACAAAGGCTTTCGAAAAATACAGCCGACTGGATTCTCTGGGACGCTGTGGTGCAGCTTTTGCGAATATCTGTAAAAAACTGATGCCCACGGAGAAGCGTGGAGAGATCGGAACAGTAAAACCATCCGGCTGGCATACTGTGAAATATGATATCGTAGATGGAAAATATTTGTATAACCGCTGTCATTTGATCGGGTATCAGCTTGCCTGAGAGAATGCGAATAAAAAAAATCTGATTACCGGCACCAGATATCTGAATGTGGAGGGGATGCTGCCCTTTGAAAATCAGATTGCGGACTATGTAGAAAAAACGAATCATCATGTGCTTTACCGGGTGACACCTGTGTTCGAAGGGAAAAATCTTTTGGCAAATGGCGTACAGATGGAGGCATATTCGGTAGAGGATAAGGGAAAAGGGATTTGTTTTAATGTATATGCTTATAATATCCAGCCGGGAATCCTGATAAATTATGCAAACGGCGACAGTAAATTGAAGAAAAAAGCAAAGACGGATCAGGCAAATGCCAAAAAGGAAAAAAAGAAAAATTCAGCAGCAGGTGAGAAGGAAAAGGATTATATTCTTAACAAAAACACAAAAAAATTTCATTATCCTGACTGCAGCAGCGTAAAGGAAACAGAAGCGAAAAATAGAAAGAAATATCATGGCAGGAGGAGCACACTGGTCAAACAGGGGTATTCTCCATGTGGAAAATGTAATCCATAAGGAACTGTCGCAAAATAAATTGTTGGACTTATCTTCAAAAAATGCCTTATACGCAAGCATTTTTTGAAGAAAATAGGTAATTTATTTTGCGAAGATTCCTAAAGAAAAAGCGAAAAAAATTAGGAGATGGGAATATGGATTTTTCGAGACTGGAAAAAAATATTTGTGATGTAGTAAAAGAGGAGCAGATAAAACTGGGATATCAGAAGGAAAAAATATACTTGTACTATCCTTTGCATTCGCTCAACAGACTTTTGAAAGTGCAGGCTGATATTTCTGAAATGCTTTCTCTGTTAGAATGCTTTCGGAAAAAAGCAGCACCAAAATTTGGTGAGATCGAAGTTTCCAATAAAGGGGAACGCTTTTGTTTCTTATTACCGCAGGAATTAGCGGAATATGTTTATAAAAATTATGAGGAAAATCCTTTTTTGGAAGAATTTATTTCGCTGATCTCAAAACATGGAATTTCCATGGATGAGGTTTTGGAATTGTTTTCGAAATATTCAGACTGTGTTGTTATAGAAAAAAAGCTCGGTGGAGAGTTTGATTATCTGGTCTATTTTGAGGATGGGAAGCCGGATGATTTTAGATATTGCCTGACGGATGAAGGAGGACATATTATTTATCATAGATTTACAATAGAAGATTACGAGGATTTCAATTTTTCATCTAAAAAAATTTGAAAAAATTTTTGATTTTTTAAGAAAAACACTTGCATATGCGGGTGGAAAAACTCTATAATAGAAATGAGGAAAAAGATTGTAATTTTATAGAGAAAATTTCCGAAAAAAGATAGCGGTGGCAGGAGCATAGATATGGTTAATGAAGAAAAAATTAAAATCATGACCGGAATCGCACTGGATGAGTCAAAAAGATATAAGGAAGAAATTGCAGAGGCGGGTTATTTTAAAGGAGACTATATTCGTTCTCATGTGACTTCAGCTATTTGGAATATTACCATTGCGTATTTTTTGGTAATTGTCCTGATCGTTCTGTATCGGGCAGATTATATTTTAGTCAATATAACAAAGCTTTCCTATCCTATGCTGATTGGAGCCGGACTTGGATTCTATTTTTTGTTTTGTTTGATCACAGGGCTGCTTTCTACTTATTATTATTCTGTAAAATATAATGAAAATATGATTATTTTAAAAGAATATAACCATAAGCTAAAACAGTTAAAGGAATTTTATTCAGAAGCAAGAGAGGAGACGAAGGATGACACAACTACTGGTATATAGAGAGCGGATACAAAAGTTCTATCAGAAGTATTCTTTTCTTTTAAATCCAATCTTTCGTTTTTTTGCAGGATATATTACTTTTTCCTCTATTCACCGGATCATAGGTTACCATCCGTATTTAAATCACCTGTATATTGAGCTTCTG
>JAFVAA010000538.1 GCA_017476305.1 Lachnospiraceae bacterium | reverse complement strand
TTTTATGCAGATAAAGAGGATAAGACAAAAGAGAAAGAGATTTTGTCGACTACTGCCCAGACCGATATAAAAGATAAGGAAATAACAGATACTACGATTGTCAATACTGTTTTTGTGACTCATGCACCAAAGCAGGAACCAGACAGGGAGCTGGATTACAATACAATCGTGCGGACACCGGAAACACCGATTATTTCAAAAAGAGAAGAACCCGTGATAACACTTCTTGCCCTGCCGCCGGTTCCTGTTAAGCCGATACTGAGCTATGATTATACGGAAATGTATCGGTTGAATGAACAGCTAAAGCAACAGCAGGATTCGATATTTTCTTTACAGAAAGAGCGTAATGCAAAGGAAATCGAGAGGGATGACCTTGGCAGATTCAATGTGATCAAAAAGAATAAACTGACAAGAGAGATTGACGATTTAGAGAAACAGATCGCAAAGAAGAAGCGGGAATTATCATCTGCCCTAAAACAGCACGGATTTGAAACGGCAACGGAATTCATGAAGGTTTTTCGTGAATTGAAAGGTCAGGTGGACGGATACAACCGGATAGCGACATAGTGGAACGAACAAAAGAGGCAGTTGGAAGCATTGAATAAGCGGATCATCTCCGGGAAGATGCCGCTTGAATCAGCAATACAGTTCATGAGTGAAAGGGGATATAAGGCAAAGACTGTACAGATAAAAGTTTCGGAACTGCCGGAGGATGTCTCCATCCGGGCGTGGATTGCACGGAGCAGGCAGAGGGCAGACGAATATAATCGGAACAGACAGCGAAAAAGCAAAGATGAACGTAGTCTGGGGGCGAGATAATGATAGGTGTTATGATTCAAAAACAGGGTTTAGGTTGTTCGCATAGAAAGTTTTTTCAAAATTATATAAATTTCTGATTCAAAATTTATTTTTAACTATCTTTTTTGACGATTCTGCTGTTATATATGATAGAATAAAAAAATTAGCAAGTGAGAAAGGCAGCTTTTTACAAGAAGGCAGAGATTATATGGATACAGATTATTTTTTGATAAAAAAGATGAGGCGGGGGGATGAAAAGGCTTTTGATACTTTTGTAAACAAGTATTATCCGGATGTGCTTAGATATTGCTTCTATCATTGCCAGGATAAGGAAGAAGCGAAAGATTTGGCACAGGATACCTTTCTTCATTTTTTTCGTGGGTTTTCTGATTATAAATATAGAGGTAAAACAAAAAATTATCTCTATACAATTGCAGGAAACCTATGCAAAAATTTTTATAAAAAAACAAAAGAGTATCTGACGGAATCTCTTGATGATACAGTATTTGCAGAGAATATGTTATCAGGGCAGTTTTCTGAGAATTATATGGAAAAGCACATGACAACTCAACTTGTCGTGCGTATATGTTTAGAAAAACTTAAGGAGGAGTATCGAGAAGTGCTTATCTTATATTATTATCAGGAGCTAAAGCAGTCAGAGATTGCGGATTTGCTGGGAATTGGATTGCCGCTTGTCAAATATCGTTTGAAAAAGGCAAAGGAGCAGATGGAGATATTTCTTAGGATGGAGGGATTCGATGAATATTGAGAGGATTTTGAAAGCGGAACGAATGGAACCAGCAATCAGTCAGGCAGAAATACAGTCTGTCATACAAAATTCTAAGAAGGTATTCTTAGAACAGGAAGAAAAACGGGTATTATCTTTCCATGATTTTTTATGGAATCAGTTTTGCATGATAGGAAAACGATGGTGGATTCTTCAATTTATTTTATTATATATGGCATGGCGGTTTCTTTCGGTGGAACCTGACTTTTTCCATATTCGGCGTGGAATGGGAATTTTTTCTGCTCTGTTTGTAATACTGGTCATACCGGAATTGTGGAAAAATTTGTCAAACAGATGTATGGAAATTGAAATCACAGCATATTATTCCCTGCGTCAAATTTATGCGGCTAAAATTTTATTATTTGGAATCGCAGATGTGTTCATGCTGACGGGATTTGGCGGTTGTGTCTGTATCTGTATGAAATTTTCTTTAATGGAACTGATTAAAGATTTTCTGCTTCCGCTAGTTATGACCGCCTGTATCTGCCTGTATCTTCTTTGCAAAGGATACCAAAATGAACGAACAGCACTTCTCTTTTGCTGTATGTGGAGTGTGCTCTGGTGGTTTGTTTCTGGAAATGATTTTTTTTATCTGGCAATCGTTTCATGGATATGGGGATTGGTGTTTGTGGCGGCATGTTTGTTTTTGATGTTCTTAGTTCATCATCTAATAAAAGAATGTGAAAAATACATGGAGGTAAAAAGAAATGAAACTGTCATTGAATGATCTGACAAAAAAATTTGGCACATTTTCAGCAGTAGATGGTCTTGATTTCACGATGGAAAGTGGTGTTTACGGACTATTAGGGATAAATGGTGCCGGAAAAACAACTTTATTGCGAATGATATGCACTCTGCTTCGACCGACGAGTGGAACGATTACTTATCATGGAAAAGATATTTTTGCATTGAAAGAATCTTATCGGAAGGAAATTGGATATCTTCCGCAGGAATTTGGATATTATCCGGATCTTTCTGTATTCGACTATATGATGTATATTGCCTCGATCAAAGGATTACGGCAGGCTTATGCAAAGAAGAGGATAAAAGAACTTTTAGAGCAGGTAGGTATGGAAAACAGAATGAAAGTAAAGATGCGAAAATTGTCAGGAGGCATGATCAGGCGTGTTGGGATTGCCCAGGCAATGTTAAATAATCCTAAAATCTTGGTTTTAGATGAACCGACTGCCGGACTCGATCCGAATGAAAGAATCCGTTTTAGAAATCTTATCAGTGAGCTTTCAGAAGACCGTCTGGTATTGTTATCAACCCATATTGTATCTGATGTGGAATTTATTGCAAAAGAAATTATCCTCATGAATCAAGGAAAATTCTTTTTCACCGGAACATCCGAAGAAATTATCGCATCGATTAGTAGAAAAGTCTGGATATTTAAAGTTCCCAAAGAAGATATGGAGAAATATTCAAAGAATTATCTGGTTGCAAATGTAAAATCACTATCTGAAGGAGTGGAACTTCGTATTCTTGCAGATCAATCACCAGATATATCGGCAAGACAGGAACAGGCTACCTTAGAGGATGCGTTTTTGTACTATTTTGGGGAAAGGGCAGGTGCAGGAGAATGATGTTAAAATATGAAATGAAAAAAGTATGGCAGAAAAGGTCAAATCGGTTTCTTATGGCTGTGGTAATAATATTATCTGTGGTTTTCAGTATTTTTGCTATTTATAGTCTCAGATTTGTAGATAAGGACGGGGAAGAACATAGCGGGATATTAGCTGTCAGGGCTTTAGTTTCAGATAAAAATAATTGGAAGGAAAAGGAAGTCACTGGGGCGATTAAAGGGATGCAGATTGCTGGGATGTCAGATAATGAGATAATGACTAAAATCATAGAGAACTTTAATGTCACTAAGGAATATGTTCTTGCACTTCTTACACCTCAAAAATCATAGGGCGTTTGTGTTAAAACGGAGAGCCATCAGATTAGAAAGGTGTGGTAATGATAATTTGATGGAATTTTAAGAGACTTCATGTACAGATGGAAATGTGGGAATATTTCACTGTACATGAAGTTTTTTGTAGAAAATCTGACAACCACCCTTGACAAACTCTGTCCGAGTGCCACGTTGTTTCGGAATCTGATCTATGAAATTGATGATTTCAATCATCGGTTTAATGTGACGATACCGGATACACAGTCTACGGTAAGGAATCTTGCGATATGGGATGAAAAGGGAAATTTGCATGTGGCGTGTACTTCTGGAGATTAAGGGATATAACATCAGCAGAGTACATAAATACCACTCTGCTGATGTTTGTTTTATCTGGATTTATAATTCTTATCAGTCAATAACATTCAGATGATCTTCTGCCCAGATCCATTCCTGTATTTCGCTATTTAAGACAAGTCTGGCATATTCTAAGGGATTGTCGATAGCTAAGGCATCTAATGCACATTGTGATCTTGGAGTTGTTTCAAGTCCTTTAATGGTTAAAGCTGCTAAAAAAGCTGATAGTATAATCCTTGCTGAATTGGCAATACATTTGTGGAATGATAATACCTTGAGCAGTCTAAAAGCCGATTTTGAGAAACTTACAGAAGATGATACCTCTGTTTGTTTTATCAAATATGAAGATGAAAAGCCTATTGGATTTGCTCAATGTCAGCTTAGAAAAGATTATGTTGAAGGAACAGAGACATCTCCAGTAGGATACTTGGAAGGAATTTTCATTTTTGAAGAGTTTAGACATCTTGGGTATGCAAAGGAACTTCTCAAATGCTGTGAAGAGTGGGCAAAAGAAAAGCATTGTTCGGAGTTCGCTAGTGATTGTGAACTTGTAAATGATGCCAGCTTGAAATTCCATATTGCAATGGGATTTGAGGAAGTAAACCGTATCATTTGCTTTAAGAAGTCTATTTGATTGTAGCAAATTCCTGTTTGTATATAAATGGTTGTCTAAATGATTTAAAAAGCAAAAAAGAGAGAAAAGTTTTAGGGCGGTTTAAGGATTTGGAGAATTGCATTTTGAAAAGTCTTATGGTAGAATATAGATTGAAATATATGACGATTTTTGTGGGTGTGACAAATATGGTGGCATCAAGACAGTAACATTGGATTGAAAGAACTACGAAGGGTACTGTTCATGAAACTGTAAGGAAAGTAGAGCAGTTTTTTTATTTGTGGATTAAAGTATTAAAATCGAACATATTAAATAATTTGATTTCGAGAGGGGGAATGAGAATTGAAACAATGGTATATTGCAACAATGGTTGCGGTTATTTATTTGGCAATTAACCTTGCCTTTCATATATGGTCATGGTCTTGGGTGATTTGGGTTGGCTATGCAGCTTATAGATTTTGGAGTGACAAAAAATCAATGACAAAATAATATTCTCTGCATCTTTTTTCGTTTTCAAATTGTTGTTTTTTATCAAATAACTATTTGAAAACGAAAAAAGATTAGAAAAATTCAAAAAGGGATTTTGGGAACATAGATTTTTTCGGCAATCAATCATCAATCTTTCCAAAGTGGCACAAAAAGGCGCAATCGGACACAAAAAGAAAGAACAATACATTGGAAATCAGCAAGGGAAAGGATGGTGATTGAAAATGAAAAGGAGATACCAGCTTGCAGACACAAACAAAAAAATCCCGCAATAACCGGTCAAAGGCATTTTCTGTTGGTCTCAATATAAAGCTTTCCCTCATAGTCGCTCAGTGCACCAAATGGACGGACACGCGGTTGCCCATCATCATCGGTTGCAAGATAAAATGTTCCGCATTTCCTTAAAAAATCATATCATCAAGCTCCCTTCTCACCATAGCGAATCAAAGATTCGCATAGTGCTTAGGTGAAGATGATGGAAAATAGGGAGCGGAATTGTTGGAAGCCATGAAATATAATTTATCACAAAAATAGATATTAAATATTTGAAATAAAACATATTATTTTCAAAAAAACACAGGGAGAAGTTTAATATCTTCTCCCAATGTTCATTGACCTCATTAAATTGTCCAATCCTCAATTTGCAGTTCCTTTATCCTTTGAAATTCACCAATATTATGTGTTACCAATATACCTTTTTCTGCTAACACAATCGAAGCAATCAGCATATCATTTGCACCAATGATTTTTCCCTGCTTCTCCAAATCACTTCTTATTTTTCCGTAATAATAACAAGCTTCCTCTGAGAAAGAAACTTTTTCAAATACATCAGTAAACATTTTATACTGCTTAATCGTCTTTTCATAATTATAACTTTTCATAGCCCCATATTCTATTTCAGCCATTACAACTGCTGGTATTACAATAGATTGTGATGGTATTTTCAAAAAATGTGTTTTAACTGCAGGAAAAGAATCTTTTAAAGAATATATGATTATGTTCGTATCCAAAAAATATTTCATAAAGCTATATTCTCCTTTTCTATTAACAAATCCTCTGGCTCTTCATCAAATCCAAGTCCTTTCCCCGAACCAAACAAATTAAAAAAGGAATCTGGATAAGTCGGCTTTGCATTTTCAACTAATTCTATTTCTAAGCTGCATGGATATTTTTGCTTTAACACAGCTTGCTTCATAAACAGATTTAGTGCTACCGTCAAATCCATTCCAAGAGAATCAAACAGTTTTGAAGCCTGATTTTTCAATTCTTCGTCTGTACTAAAAGTAATCGTTGTACTCATACTTATTCCCCCTCCATATCTTGATAGTTTAAATTATAACATAACCATACTCATTCGTAAATAAAACAAATCTGTTATTCTCAAAATCAAAACGAAAGGAGCAAACAAACATTCTTCTCTTTTTCATTCTTTTAGGAAATTATTTAGTTAATTTCCTAAACAAATTTAGAGTTATGCTAAAAAAACTAAATCTTTCTCTTTTTTTATAATCTTATGATATAACTCTTTAGAACTTTGCATGCATTTGATATCATTCGCTCCTATTGAGTAGGAAATAAATAAAATTTCTATGCTTTGCATGACATAAGGTATTGAGCAGTATTCCTCTTTTATCAAATAAATCACTTACAACAACGAAAAAAAATGAAGTCCGGCTGATGGATAACCCCTCCGAATAAATCTTCATTGCTTTTTCTTATCTCTTCTGGTAATTTAGATTCCTGACATTCTTCGATTATGAAACCTGCCGATACTAATTCGTTGACAAGAGTTGAAAATGTTCTATGGTATAATTCATACCCATTTACCACCCAATGGATTTTTCGTATTCCTTCTATACCATAATTATGAAGATTAGCATATAATCTTTTTCCATTTTCTGTTCTTGTATATCTATCATAAACTCCATCATATGCTGTACTTATCGGGTGAGACATCGAAAACACAATCTTTCCATTTACATTCAACAGGTTATATATCTTTTTCATAAGTTTGCCAAAATCCTGAACATAATCAAATGCTAATGAACTTGTAATCACATCGAATGTTTCAGTAATTTCTTCTAAATCTTCAAATGCAAGCCTTCGATAAATTATATTTTCTGCAGAATTATTTTCTTTTGCAAAAGCTAACATCTTTTCTGAAATATCAATACCAAGAACCGATTTAGCTCCCATCTTTATATACTGCATCGCATGTTGCCCCATACCACAGCCTATATCCAAAACCTTTTTATCCATCAGGTCAGGCATCATTCCTAATATTATTGGAGTTTCAATAACATCATTAAAATTAAGTTCTTCTCCACGAAGTCTTTTAAAATTTTCAAAAAAGAGTTCGTTATCATAAATATTTTGCTTTGACATGGTTCACCTTCCTTCCATCTCATGTAATCGACGAATCGTTGAAATAACCTAAAATAAAGAGCTTTCCCCTATTTCCCTTCGAGCCCCCTCTACAATTCATAACAAGAGTAAAAGTGCAATTACGACCGTTTTTTACGAACTTCTTCCCTCAAAAGAACATATTCAATAAAATTATACACAAGCTCGGTTACATCATTGTCATCAAGGTATAACACTTTATTTATATCAATAATCCCTAATTTAATACCACATGAACTAAGAGTTACTCCATCTCCATTCAATAAAATCATCTCTTTTACACAGTCACTTTTATAGCCGCTAATTTGCCCATTATATAAAAAATGAGCTTTTTCTCCTGTTATTTTTACAAACTTATCTACATTATACTGTAAAGAAGAATGACTAGTCTTAAAGCGGTCCACAGCCACAACTAGCGAAGTATAGCTATTGCGATGTTCTGCCCGAAAATTTGCATCTGTTCCAAATATCGACATAGAAATTATCTGTACCTCATTAAATCCATCTCTAACAAGAAAAGCACGGTAAATTCCGTTGTAATGACCACCACCAGCATTGCCATAATCCGAATATCTTCGACCAAGATCATCAATCAGTTCAAAATTTTTTCGCTTAATTTTGGGAAGACAGTGCTCAGTATCCAAAAGAGCTTGATAAAAATTTACAGCAAGAGAACGAAATTTTGGATAGGTATCTTCACCAAAAATCCACATTCCTGATTCATTATAATTTGATAATAATTCTTGATTTTTAAGTTCTTCAATAGAATATCTTATTATTTTTTCTTCTTCTAATTTAGGTATTAAGACTTCTTCACCAACCATCTGCACATAGGATAAGACCTTATCCAAAAATACATAAGAATTCGTTTTTTCATTATATACTGCAAATTCCATTTCAAGACCGTTAGTAATTGCAATATATTTTCCATCAATGATATCACAGTATCTACCAGCTTGTTCTGCCACCAAATCGGTTAAAAATACTTTTTCATTTTTGCATTCTATAACCAGAATCGGATAACTGCTTTTACTTTCTTCCTCTAACGCATGAATGATAATATCTGCTCTTCCAGAAAAACCCTTAGCATAATATGACATTGGAACCTCCAAAAAAATCATATCTCTAGGAACTTTATAAACTTTTTCAAACATTGCTGCCACTCTTTGTCGAACAGTTTCCTCCGGAGTAATTTCAATAAGTTTTTTACGATAGGGATCATAATAACACTTTTTTCCCTCACGCTCATAAACAGCAGGCAATTCAATATTATTAAGTATACTATCTATTCTCAAATAATTTCCTCCTTCTTCAGTTTTTAGCATTTGGGAGTCTCATTTGGCTACAATGTAAACAAGAACTTTTTATGTCCACAACCCTTTCCTTCATTTAGTTAAAAAACTTGAACCACCAAAAAAGGATCGGATAAAATAAATACACTAATAAAAATATTTATTCACATAGAAAAGGAAACTTTGGTCGGAGCGTCACTCCCGACATCACTTTTGCCCATTACAAAAAGCATGTGGCGTATGGGAACGCATTTTCCACCTCAAAGTTTCCTTTTCTATTTATATATATCATAATTATACAAAAATTATGTCCGTTTGTAAAGAACCAACTTGTTTTTTATAGTTTTCTTCCATGTTGTTTCTCCAATGTGCCAAAAAGAAACGATAGAGTTTTTATACGAAAAAGGCTCAGTCTCCAATTTTAATCTCAAAATCACTTTGAATTTTCTGTCCTTTTCTTCAAAATTTTTTAACAAAACAGCTGTATTTTTTTTATTTGATGCTATAATATAATCTGGTTCAGCAATAATTCCAGAAATATAATGAAAAAATTTTTCATAATCTCCCGGATGTCTATCTCGAATGTGTGCTATTCGTTCATCTGTTATAATCACCTCATCTGTTAAAATATTTTCTGTAATACATTGATAAATCTCTTTGTTTATTTTTCCAACAAACTGCATGATTAACCTCTTCCTTTTGTAATAACTACCATCCTCTATTTCTTTCCCCTATTTCCCAGACGATTCTCCGCAGCATTTCCTTTCTTTCAACAAAGAAACGCCATTTATCAAAATGGAAACAATCGTACACACCCTCTAATCCCACCATGCCTCTAGTGCCATCTGCCCGTATGCCAGTCCTCCGTCACCGGATGGAACCTTTTCATTGATATAGACTTCATATCCTTTTTCCTCCAAAGCAGGAACCAAAAGCTTTAAAAACAGACGATTATACATCGTCCCGCCACCCAGTGCAATCTGCTTTCGAACACATCCAATTTTCTTATAGATTTTCTCGCACATCCGGACAGTCATCCCTGCCAGGCTTCTATGAAATTCAAATGCGAGTTTAGCCACAGGGACTCCTTCACTCCTTTTCTTTGCTAAGGAAGAAATCAAATATACCCCATCCATCATCCACATATCCTGCTCCTGATAAATGAAAAAATCCACTCCTGCTTCTCTGTTTTCCAAAAAATTCTCTAAGCTGTTTTCCTCCTTTCTCTCATACAAATCCGGGGTAGTAGAATAAGCCTCCTCTAAATACTTTTCTGCATATGCCTGCAGCCTTTCCGGACATTCCCCTTCATAGCTGTTTTCCCTGCAAATCCCTAAAACCGCTGCTGCTGCATCAAAAAGCCGCCCTATGGAAGAAGACTCCACCGTATTGATCTTATTTTCCAATGCCCCATTTAAAAGAAGTTTTTTTTCTTCTGAAAACTCCGGTAAAAAAAGACTTCGTTCCTCCTCTGTCATATAGCCCTTTTTAACCGCAGCGCAGAGATACGCATACGCTGTGACCAGTGCATTCTTCGCAGATGCATCTCCTCCGGTCAAAAAGACGCCCTCCAAATGCCCCACACGTACAAATTCCTTTCCCTCACAGAGCAGAAACTCCCCGCCCCAGACGGTTCCATCCGCTCCATAACCTGTGCCGTCAAAGGCAACTCCAAGCACCTTTCCCTCCAGTGCATATTCTGCCATCACAGCCGCAATGTGTGCGTGGTGATGCTGTACTTTCCTGATTTGAAAGATATCCTGCTCTTTATAATTCTTTTCAAAAGAAGTTTTCTGCTCTCTTTCTATTTCATTTTTTTCTCTGCTGCATTTCAATGTCCTTTTCTGATGAACAGTCATCGGGATAGCTGCAAAGTTCAATTCCTCTTTCACATGCCTCGCAGAGATATATCCCGGATGCATGTCACAGACTGCATGAACCGGAGAAATCCCGAAAAGTTCACACATTCCCTCCAGCGCCTTTTCTCGTGATTCTGCAGCATGTACATCCTCTAAATCCCCGAAATGTCCGGAGAGATATGCCATGTTTTCTCTTCCCAGTGCATAAACCGCCTTTAAATCCCCCCCGGCAGCAAAGGTATCACAGGATAGGTGTACAGGCAGCTCTACAGGCTCCGGCACCAGCCCTCTCGCACGCCGGATTATCTGAATCATCTCCCGATTTCCACACATCGTCACCTGATAAATCGAATCATCCAGACCATATACAATCTTTCTATTATGTGTTAAAATCGCATCCGGCACCGGTTTCATTTCATTCCTAAAATCTTTTTCCCATTCTTGATTTTCCATAAATCTATCTTCTGTTTTCCCGGCCCGTGCTTCAAAAAAGGAAGAATCATCTTTCGCCGCCCGCCCTTCCCAAAAGGCAAACATTTCTTTCTCGTCTGTTATAATGGGCTCTCCACCCCGGTTCCCACTTGTCATCACCAAAGGTCCCGTTTCCTTTAAAATCAGAATCTGCAGTGGATTGCACGGGAGCATGGCTCCGATATATCTGCTCTCTCCACAGACCTCCGGCACGAAATCCATTCCAGGTCTCTTTTTCAAAAGGACAATCGGACGTGCATCCGAGCATAAAAGCCGCTTTTCTGTTTCCGATACCTCACAGTACCTTTCAATGTCAGAAACGGATGGAAACATCACGGCAAAGGCTTTTCGTTCCCGTCTCTTAAAATGTCTAAGTCTCCTTGCCGGTTCCCTGTTTTTCGGATCAAAGGCAAAATGAAAGCCTCCGATGTCCTTGATAGCCAGAATTTTCCCCTCTTTTAGCATCTGAATACTTTTCGCTATCGGTGTATTCGCAGTATCTCCTGTAAGTCCCCATGCATGCATCTCTTTTCCGGAAGGTCTTCCAGTCTTTTCTTTCTGTCCCTCCAAGGCATCGCCCCCATGGAACAGATTTTCATCTTTAAAAACTTCATCCTTAAATGGGAACTCCTCCACGATGGCAAATGGATACAGTTTTACCTCTGGTCCGCACTCCGCACAGGCAATCGTCTGCGCATGTCTTCTTTTATTTCCCCTTTCCTGATACTCCCTCCGGCATTCGGGGCACATTTTAAAATTCCGCATGGTAATCGTATCTCTGTCATATGGAACATTCTCCATAATAGAAAACCGTGGACCACAGGCAGTACAACTGATAAACGGATAGCGGTATCTCCTGTTTTTCGGATTGAAAAGCTCCTCCGTACAGAAATCACAGGTCGCTATATCCTGTGGCAAAAAGCGCAGACTATCCTCCCCCGATTCGCTCTCTACGATAATAAATTCTGCCTGCCCCCCGGATTTTTTTTCTAATACAGAAGTTTCTCTTCTCAAAACTTCTTTCGGAACTCCTTCTGATAATTTTTCTTCAAAATGAATTTCTTCAGATGCTTCTGTAACCTCCACCCGGTCCACTCTCGCTCCTTCCGGTGGACACGCAGAAAGGCGATGAACGAACTCGTCCAACGCCTCTTTTTTCCCACTAGCAGAAATCCTTACGATTCCGCCGATATTCCGAACCGTGCCGGTAAGGTCAAGCTTCTCTGACTGCTCTGCCACAAACGGACGAAACCCGACTCCCTGCACCAGTCCATATATCGTAATCTCAATTTGATGATACTCCATCATGCACTAAACTCTCCATCTTCGCAAGTCTACACTTCCTAAAATAATTCCAACTTTAATAAGTCCGGATATAACTCCGTTTCATCTGCATTTCCTGACTTTTTTAGAAATTTTATTCTGCTTTTGCAGCTGATTCTGCCGACTTATCTGTTTCCGGTGCTGCAGTCTTTGCTTTTGCCTCAGCAGCCTGTGCTCCCGGCTTTTCTGTCTCTGATGCCCCCGGTACTGCGGGCTTTACTGCTTCCGGTGCTTTTG
Organism: Lachnospiraceae bacterium; assembly: GCA_017476305.1. Lineage (GTDB taxonomy): Bacteria > Bacillota > Clostridia > Lachnospirales > Lachnospiraceae > Butyribacter. Next base: position 129 of record JAFVAA010000538.1, on the reverse strand, counting down.
CATCGGCAGCCTGTACTCCTGCTGACTTTTCTGTCTCCGGTGCTGCAGCCTGTGTATTCGTCTCGGCAGCCTGTGCTCCCGGAGCCTTTTTCTCCGGTACTGCAGCCTTTGCTTCCGGCTTCGCTGCTT
>JAFVAA010000537.1 GCA_017476305.1 Lachnospiraceae bacterium | reverse complement strand
GAGCTTTCACGCCCTCTCCACCGGATGCCCCGTCTGCACGAAGCCACCCCTCATAATTTGTGATGACCTGCGAAAGTATTCCGCCCAGATATAGCAAAGCTCCCATACCCAGTATGACAGCAGACATCATCATCCATTGTTTTCTTTTCATGTCCTTCCCGCCTTCCCTGACTCTGCATCCGCAGCTCTATATTTTATCCCGGTCTCACAGATTCCGTTTTAATCTCTTTCATCCCGCAAATCATGCCCAGTGATTTCGATTTAAAAAAATCCGATCCCCAGTTCCTCCGCCACTAACTCCATCTCGATGGTTTTATACCGGACAGCATCTCCCAGATATTCCTTCAGGAATAAAAGCTGGTATGGAAAGCACAGCACCTCGCAGATGATTTCAGTATGAAGCACCGCGCTTTTGAACCGGAGCAGACTTGCGATGTCACTATCCAGAAAAGAGAACACATAGACTCCGTCTACAAACGCATCATACTCGAACAGTCCTTTCTCATGACATCGTTCCTCCTCGTCAAATAAAAGCTCCATAAGCCTGTTCTTCCACTCCGGCAAGGTCATAAGCTTTAAATGAAAAATGCCGTTTTTATCCATTGCAATAAAATGAATGTGCCGATAGACCGCATCAAAGCGAAATTCCTTTGCTTCCCCTGAGTCCGTAGCAAGCATAGTCTGCAGAGCAGTATGGTTATCTCTTCCCATCAGCACAGCCGTATCTATCGTCTCCACCCCGGCATTCATCCTGCTAAGTCCGGTCAGGCTGTGCATCGCCTTGAACTCTCCTATTCCGTTCCACTTCATCACGCTTCCCCTTGTGTTATAGACGGCATAGCATTCATCACCGGAAAACAGAACCCCGGTCATCCTTGTGAACATGATCTTATTCATTTCATCCCCACCGACCTTCTTGATATCTTTGGAAAGATAAAAGGCGGGCATTTCAGGTACTGTCCTTCGGATCGAATCTCCCTGTAAAGCTGGCAGAAGATATGGTCTTGACTCCACTCCCGCTTCCATGCAGAGAACCGCTGCTTCCGCAATCCTGTGGTTTCGCTCTTTGTGTGCCGCATCTCCTTAGAATCTATGGTTTCTAAAGGATGACATATAATAACCATACGCATCCGGATGGAGCCAATCCATGATAGGCAATGCACTTTTATAGAGTCGGATCGTCTTTTCCCTTCCTTTTCCGGATATCGTGAGCAGTTTTCCAGTATATTCCTCACCTGTCCCGTCATTGCGCAACAGCTGTGGCATGGTGAGCCTGTGAACCAGCTCCTTCACCACCCGCTCATTTCCCATCAGATGTAAAGAACAGGTCGGATATTCTCCTAAAAAAGACAGGAGCATGACAAGCTTATGCACAAGGCTTCCATTATTGAAATGTATCACACCGCCTCACCTCGCTTTGGAAGATTTTTTGAGCCAACGAAACTGCTTTCTTTGGCTCAAAACGGCTCCATGTTATGCAGACAAAGCTCGAAAAAGAGCCTTTATCTCTGTTCTTTCTGTTCATGTATTTTTCCACCCCTGAATATTTGAAATTTTTACATATCTTTTTTGCCGTTTTGCGACAAAGTTTCATACAGTTTCACCCCTTCCTCCGGCATCGCATTTTCCATCCGGAGCCATGCCGGAAAATCCTTTTCAGGAACTACATATACCTCCGTCCTTTCCACATCG
>JAFVAA010000536.1 GCA_017476305.1 Lachnospiraceae bacterium | reverse complement strand
TGGTGATGTTTCCGGAGGAATCCATAAGTTAGCAAAGGGCTCCGGTGATTTATATGATGGTGCAAAGGAGTTTCGGAAAAAAGGGGTATTGAAATTGAAAAATGCACTTTTGGATCTTTTAGATGGTGCAGAGGATATTCAGGATACTGCAGAGGCAATCTCTGAGGCTTCTAAGAGCTATAAGAGCTTTTCCGGAATTGCAAAGAAGATGGATGGAAATGTAAAGTTCATTATGACGACAGATGAGATTAGAGATGAGGAAGAATAGTACACTTCGTTCGGTTTCAAACGGTATGGGACAATAGGAGATGATTGCTTTGGGAAAAATAGAAGATAAGAAAAAGCAAAAGAAGGAAGCATTACTCGTTTCTGCAATGCAGCTGTTTACAGAAAAGGGCATTGCAGAAACCTCAATTTCTGAAATTGCCAAAAATGCCAAGATGGCAAAGGGGACCTTTTACCTTTATTATAAGGATAAATATGAGATCAGGGATCATCTGGTCGCTAGAAAGGCAAATGAGATATTTGAAAACGCACATCATTGTCTGCGGGAAAAGCTGCAGAAGGTGACGGAAAAAAATGTAGAGGACTGTATCATTTATCTGGTAGAAAATATCATTGATCAGTTCAAGGAAAGTCCGGTGCTTTTAAAGTTTATAGCGAAGAACCTCAGCTGGGGCGTCTTTTCAAATATCCGGATCAGGGATTTGGACAATCGGAACTGTATGGATGTTTTTGACGAGCTTTTACAGTATTCGGATAAACGGTATCGTCAAAAGGAATTAATGATTTATATGATCGTAGAGCTTCTAAATGCCACCTGCTACAATGTGATCCTTTATCATATGCCTGTGGAGATCGAGCGGCTAAAGGATGATCTGATCCTGGCGATTCAAAATATTTTAAAACAGTTTGAGTGTTCAGAGGTGGAACAGTTGGAAAGTGCCTGACTTCGGATAGTGACGAGGTTTGTCGAATTTTGCGGTACTTTTATGGTATTTTCTGAAAAAATAAGTAGAACAAAAAAACTCTTTATGGTATGATAATAACATGAAACCACAAGATATAGTAAATGCAGCACATATGCATCTGCTATCCGGTAGGGATGTTTTCTATGTGGTAAGGAACTGTGCATAAATAATTTACTCATTTTTTGAGCACAAACACCATATATGCAGGTGTTTCTGCTCAAAAATGGTAAATTTAATTTTGCACAGTTCCTAAGTGGAATTTTCGTAGGATAAGGAGTTTTTTTATGGGAAAGGCAATGTCAGAATATGTAGATGAGCTTTTGGCGAGCGGAAGCCTGGAAAAGGCAAGATTTACAGAATTATTAAAATTTCGCAATTTAGAAACTACAAGCTACCTTTTTGAAAGGGCCGCCAGGCTCCGGGATCAGGTTCATGGAAATCAGATTACTGTTCTTGGCAGAATCATGATTAGCAATTATTGTAAAAATGAATGTAAAATGTGTGGAATCCGGAGGGAAAACCGGTTCGTCCAGAGATTCCGCCTGTCTATAGAGCAAATTTTATCCTACTGCGATATATTTTATAAAAAAGGAATTCGTAATCTTTTGCTGGAAAGTGGCGATGATTCTTATTTGACTGAGGAGGGGGTTGCGGAAATCATCCATGCAATAAAAGAGAATCATTCCAAATTTCATATCTATCTCTCTCTGGGAGAAAAAAAGAAGACAGCATTCCTACATTGGCGTGCCACTGGTGCCGAGGGATATTTTATCAGTCATGGAAGTGCCAATGACCAGCATTTCAAAAAGCTGTTTCCGTCAAATATGTCCCCTCTTCTGAAAAAACAGAGCATATGGGAGCTTAAGGAAATCGGCTGCCACATTGGAGGAAGTCTTTTGATCGGAACTCCATATCAGACCATCGATCATGTGCTGGAGGATATCTTTTTTCTAAAAACGATGCTTCCCGATCTTCTTTCTATCGGAACCTTTTTACCAGTACCTAAGAGCGTTTTAGCAGATCAAAGAAGTGGAAATGGCGAAATGGCACTATACATAATGGCGATCCTGCGATTGCTTCTGCCTGGCTGTCATCTGTTTGCAGATCCTGTCATAGATTGTGTTTTTTCGGATGGGAGGATGACGGCATTTGATGCGGGAGCAGATTTACTACTTGTCGATGTTCCTGATTCTACACTTGTAGATAGATATGGCGTTTATGAACGAAAGCATAGAAGACTTCCTTTACCTGCAGATGATCTGGATTCTTTTCTGGAAAAGCTTTTGGCAAGAGGCTTTGTGGTAGCATGACCGATTGGCAGGAGGAAAGAAAAGCGGTCGTTTTGTGGGATATTGATATTGTCTGGGTGGAGGATTTAAAGGAAGCACTGAAATCGAGAGGAATCCTTTGCGATGAGGTGGACAGCAGAGAAGAATTATATGAAATGATGGAGAAGGAAACGCCTCCTGTACTTTGTATTTTATCGGAGCAAACGCTGAAGGAGGCTTTTTCTACGATTGGAGAAGCAGTAGGGGAGTTAAAGAAGGTCATTGGAATTCCAATGGCAGTAGTTCTGGAAAAGGATGATACATTTGTAGAATTAGCGGCATTAAGGGCAGGGGCGCAAGAGGTTCTTTTTAAGGAAAGAGAAGTGGAGATAGCAGTAGAACGTATTTTGCTGCTATTGGGGAAGAGAGAATGGATGGAGTGCTCCGGGGATACGGAAAAGAGATTTGACCGGGACTTTATAAAGATTCATCTGACGAATTTAGAAAAACAGGTATTATATGAAATGTACGAAAAAGAAAATCAGGTCGTGAGCAGGCAGGAGCTTTTACGGAAATTTTGGCAGGAAAGAGAGACTACAGGGGGAAGGGTTGTAGATACCATCATCAAACAGCTTCGAAAGAAGCTTCGAAATACGTCATATCAAATCCAGGGGATATACGGGAAAGGTTACCTTTTAAGAAATGACCAATCACTTGAAGGATACAAAAAGAGTTTAAAATTTGCTGATGGGCAAAGCTGATGGGCAAAGGAAGAAGTCTCAGGAGAATGAAATTGTATCTTTAGAGGTGAGGTTCTTATGAATGCAATCATCGTTGATAATGACGTTCAGGCTGTCTGTCTGATCAGACAGTATGCCAAGGGGGCAGAAAAGCTGGACATCATAGGAAGTTTTACGGAAGGGATCGGGGCATTGACTTTTGTAAAGAGGCATAAAGTGGATTTAGCGATTATTGACATTGGTGTAAATGGTTTAGAGCTTGGAGAACAGTTGAAAAGGAACTGTCCAAAAATTGTCCTTATTTTTACAGCAGACCATGAAGAATGTGCGATGAAGGTCAATCGTTTTCATGCTGCTGCCTATCTGGTAAAGCCATATACGAAGGCTGAACTTGATTATTCCATACAGACTGCGATCCTGCTTTCAAAGCGGGGCGGGCATCGGATTTTTATAAAGACGTTTGGCTATTTTGATGTATTTGTGGATAATTCTCCAATTATGTTTCGAAGCGGAAAAGCGAAAGAACTTTTAGCACTTTTGGTAGACAGGCAGGGAGGTACGGTAAATACAGAACAGATTATTTGCACACTGTGGGAAGACAGGCCAAATGATGAGGCAACGCAGAATTTGTGTTGTAAAACTACGAAAGCTTTGAAAAAGGAATTACGTGAACATGGGATTGAAGAACTTTTAGTGATGAATCGTAGTATGAAGAGGGTGGATACGGAATATTTCAGTTGTGATCTATATGAACTTTTAGAAGAAGATGAGCTTGCGAGAAAAAAATTCGTTGGAGATTATATGTTAGAGTATAGTTGGGCAGAAGAAAGAATGGCAGGTCTTAGCAAGTATTTATAAAATTGATAAAAATTTGTAAAATCGAAAGAATTTCTGTTTTTTTGGCTGGAAAGATGATTTGCAGTCGAAAAAATGGGAATTCTTTTTTTATACAGAAATCTTTTTTTGTCTGATTTTGTGAAATAGAGTTTTTTTATCCGGGATTTTGCGGAAAAAACGTTTTTCGTGTTGTAAAAAAAACGGAGAATTTGTTCCGGTTCCATTTGAATTCCATTTTGACTACATTTGTTTTCAATTAGAGGAGAATATAATACAAACATCTCTCAAATTTTGGAGGAAAAAGTTGAAAAAATAAAAAGAATGGAGGTCAAAAAATGGAAGAAAAAGGGATTCAGGTCGTGATTGCAGACAATAGTGTACAGGATAGGGAAAGTAAGGAGCGCAGCTTATCAGATGCGGGAATGCAGATTCTTTTATCTACGGGAAATGGAAGTAAGGCACTGGATGTGATAAAGAAACAGTCTCCGGATGTGGTCGTGATGGATATGGTGCTTCCGGGAATTGATGCGATTGGAATTTTAGAAGAAATGGATAAGCTGGAGGTGAAACAGAAAAAAACTGTGTTTATCATTGAAACAGCACTCCGTATGGAGAATCTGGTTTCAAGAGCATTGGAAGCCGGTGCGGACTATTATATGATGAAACCGGTGTCGAACCGCATGTTGATCAAACGGATCCTGCAGCTTTTAGAGCGTGAGCCGGAACAGAC
>JAFVAA010000535.1 GCA_017476305.1 Lachnospiraceae bacterium | reverse complement strand
TAGCTATTTTAAACAAAAAAATTAAGAAATACAATATGTTGTAGATATAAAGGATAAATATGACGATATATAGATGTTATGAATCATATAGAAGCAATCCCCGCTTTTCTTTACAGTGAAGTGCAACCAAGAAGCGGATATTCGGTCCTGTTTGTTCTTGACAAATAGAGGGATTGTGTTTTATTATGTTACATAGTTATATGTTGTATTTCTTTTTAGAAAAAAACGATGACGAAGACAGTAGCCTTTTTGAAAAGTGACAGGGAGTCCGGGAGAGTGGAAACCGGATACGGAGTAGAAAATGTGTGAAGATCACTTCTGAGTTGCGGATGGAACGAATCATTTTTAGTACATTTTGCCGGCACCCGCCGTTATCAGGGACGTGTATAGCTTTTTAAGTGTACATCAGAATAGGTGGTTGTGATTGCATACGCTTTCATCCTGTTTTGGGATGGGCGTTTTTTATTTTATTATAGAAGAAAAGGAGAGTGCTTATGTACGAAAAAGTGTCTACAAACATGAATTTTGTTGAGAGAGAAAAGAATGTAGGAAAGTTCTGGAGAAATCAGCAGATTTTTGAGAAATCCATGAAAATCCGGGAAGGAAAACCGACGTATACCTTTTACGACGGACCTCCTACGGCAAATGGAAAGCCTCACATCGGTCATGTGCTGACACGTGTAATCAAGGATATGATTCCGCGCTATAAGACGATGAAGGGGTATATGGTTCCCCGTAAAGCAGGCTGGGACACACATGGGCTTCCGGTGGAGCTTGAAGTGGAAAAAATGCTTGGGCTGGATGGCAAGGACCAGATTGAGGAGTATGGAATGGAGCCGTTCATCAAAAAGTGTAAGGAGTCTGTGTGGAAATATAAAGGAATGTGGGAGGATTTTTCCGGTACCGTAGGCTTTTGGGCAGATATGGAAAATCCATATGTCACCTATGATGACAATTTCATTGAATCAGAGTGGTGGGCATTAAAGGAAATCTGGGATAAAAAGCTTTTATATAAAGGGTTTAAAATTGTGCCGTACTGTCCGCGCTGTGGGACACCGCTTTCTTCGCAGGAGGTAGCACAGGGGTATAAACTGGTCAAAGAGCGTTCTGCGATTGTACGTTTTAAAGTGGCAGATGAAGATGCTTACTTTTTGGCATGGACGACTACACCATGGACGCTTCCTTCAAATGTCGGTCTTTGTGTGAATCCGGAGGATACCTATTTAAAGGTGAAGGCAGCGGATGGATATATTTATTATCTGGCAGAGGCATTAGCTGACACCGTGCTTGGTTCGCTTGCGGAGGAGGGAAATGCAGCCTATGAGGTTTTGGAAACATTTCGGGGAAAGGATTTAGAGTATAGGGAGTATGAACCGCTCTTTGCCTGTGCGAAGGAATGTGCGGATAAGCAGCACAAAAAAGGCTTTTTTGTAACCTGTGATTCTTATGTTACGATGTCAGATGGTACCGGAATCGTGCATATTGCACCGGCATTTGGTGAGGATGATGCAAATGTGGGCAGGCACTATGATCTGCCATTTGTTCAGTTCGTAGACGAACGGGGAAACATGAGTGAAGAAACTCCTTTTGCCGGCCTTTTTGTGAAAAAGGCAGATCCGGAGGTCTTAAAGAATCTGGATGCTGACGGAAAGCTTTTTGCGGCACCGAAGTTCGAACATGACTATCCGCATTGCTGGAGATGTGATACACCTTTGATCTACTATGCACGTGAGTCATGGTTTATCAAGATGACGGCTGTAAAGGATGATCTGGTAAAAAATAATAATACCGTAAACTGGATTCCGGAGTCGATTGGGACCGGTCGCTTTGGGAACTGGCTTGAAAATATTCAGGACTGGGGAATCTCACGTAACAGATACTGGGGAACACCGTTAAATGTATGGGAGTGTGAAGGCTGTGGGCGTCAGGAGGCGATTGGAAGCCGTGCAGAGCTTGCAGAACGCAGTGGAGATCCGGAGGCTGCAAAGGTGGAGCTGCATCGCCCGTATATTGATGAAGTAACCTTTACCTGTCCGGATTGCGGGAAGGTGATGAAACGTGTTCCGGAGGTCATTGACTGCTGGTTTGATTCCGGTGCAATGCCATTTGCACAGCATCATTATCCATTCGAAAATAAGGATCTCTTTGAAGCACAGTTTCCGGCGCAGTTTATCTCTGAAGCAGTGGATCAGACGCGCGGATGGTTCTATTCTCTGATGGCAGAGTCTACGCTGTTATTTAATAAGGCTCCTTATGAAAATGTCATTGTGCTTGGTCATGTTCAGGATGAGAATGGTCAGAAGATGAGTAAATCAAAGGGAAATGCAGTCGATCCGTTTGATGCACTGGAGCAGTATGGTGCGGATGCGATCCGCTGGTATTTTTATGTAAATAGTGCACCTTGGCTTCCGAACCGCTTTCATGGTAAGGCTGTACAGGAGGGGCAGAGAAAATTCATGGGTACGCTTTGGAATACCTATGCGTTTTTCGTACTTTATGCAAATATTGATGATTTTGATGCTGCAAAGTATGCTTTGGAGTACGATAAATTGAGCGTCATGGACAAATGGCTTTTGTCCAGACTGAATAGTACCGTGAAGGCTGTGGATGAAAATCTGGCAGCGTATAAGATTCCGGAGACAGCCAGGGCTTTGCAGGATTTTGTAGATGAGATGAGTAACTGGTATGTACGCCGCTGCCGTGACCGTTTCTGGGCAAAGGGAATGGAGCAGGATAAAATAAATGCGTATATGACACTTTATACGGCACTTGTGACGGCTGCAAAAGCTGCTGCGCCAATGATTCCTTTTATGACGGAGGATATTTACAGGAACCTGGTTTGTTCCATCGATAAAGAGGCACCGGAAAGTGTCCATTTATGTGATTTTCCGGAGGTTCATGAGGAGCAGATCGATAAAGCCCTGGAAGCAGATATGGAAGTGGTATTAGAGGCAGTCGTGCTGGGACGTGCCTGCAGAAATACGGCAAATATCAAAAACCGTCAGCCGATTGGGAAAATGTTTATCAAGGCAGAGAAGGTTCTGAATGCTTTTTATCTGGATATCATAAAAGAAGAATTAAATGTAAAGGAAGCAGAGCTTACAGAAGATGTCAGCAGGCTCACTACGTATAGTTTTAAGCCACAGTTAAAAACGCTCGGCAGACGCTTTGGAAAGAATATCGGCGCTGTAAAAGAAATTTTAGCAAATCTGGATGGACAAAAAGCCATGGCAGAGTTAAGGGACAAAGGAACGCTTACGATTTCTGTTGATGGACAGGAAGAAGCCCTTACGGAAGAAGACCTTCTCATCGAGGCAGCACAGATGGAGGGCTACGTATCGGACAGCGACCATGGGGTGACTGTGGTGTTAGATACGAACCTGACAGAGGAGCTGATAGAGGAAGGCTTTGTACGTGAGGTAATCAGTAAGATTCAGACGATGCGCAAGGATGCAGATTTTGAAGTGATGGATCATATTCACTTTTCTATGCAGGGAAATGAAAAGCTGCAGAAGATCGTGTCAGAGAATGAGGATACGATCAAGACTGAGGTATTAGCAGAAAACATCACTTATGAAGGTGCAGAGGGATTTACAAAGGAGTGGAGCATCAATGGAGAGAATGTGACATTTGGTGTGGAAAAGCTGTAACGATTCAGTCAAGCCTGAATCGTTACGCATCGGGTGAAACTTCGCATGCAAATTCGTCCGATGCATGGCTGGATTTACCTTTTTGGTCAGGTCTGCACAGTGAATGTGCAGACCTGACTGAAGCGGGATATGAAATCACTATCTCCAAAGCATAAAAAGAGGTACCTAAGTACCTCTTTTTATGCTTTGTTCTGGCTGATCAAAGAAGAAAGTTTCCTGTAAAATAAAAAGGAGTAGCCTCTGGTAACGGGAAACTACCAGAGGCTCAATGAAAAAAATGAAAAAGAATCTATCTCAAACATAAGTCAATCGGCTGATTATTTGGTAAGAAATGTTATATTCATTTCTTATAGTACATAGCATACCATGAAAATGTGAACAAAGTTTGTCCAAAATGTGAAAAATACAAATCATTTGGTAACTTTAAATTTTTTATTGACAACTACTGTCGTCTGCCCTGTGGCATCTTTTGCCTTTACGATAAAAGAATACGTGCCTGCAGAAAGCTTTCCAAATTTGATTTTTGGGGATAGTGTCAGTATGCTGTAAGTCGTTTTGTTCGGTGTATCGGATGCGGAGGCAGTTGTCTTTTTATTCTTGTCCTGAATGATGATCTGCACAGAGGCCAGCTTGTAATTAGAGGTCAAAATGCCGTAAAAGTCAAAAGCCTGCTTCAGCTTTAGGCTGACTGGTAATTTTTCATCGGTAAGCTTGATTTCGGACTTCAAAGTAGGAGTAATGGTAAATTCCTGCACCGCTGTAATGCTCTTTTCTTCGGGATATGCCTTTTCTCCAGTGGTCAGCGCTTTATCTAAAGTCAAATAATGAGAAGTTTTTGCGTTTTGTAAAATAAATTTATTTTTGCCGGTACAAATGAGCTTCCACTGCTGATTTTTTGCGCCGGAAGCCTTTTTCTGGCAAATGGAATAGGTAGTCTGCTCCGTTACCGCTACGATATCAGCGTTCTTTTTTATAGTCACGGCAGATTCTGTGGAGGTAGGATCGATATTGGCAGCCACTGTCTTTGAAATCTCTGTAAGAGCCATGCCGGAATGCAAAAAGGTAATGGTATAATACCCGTTCTTCACATAGGTCAAAGTGATCTTCCTGTCATAGTTCTCGTTCTTTTTCAATAATTTCACTGCTGCCCCTGATTTGGTGGAGGAGGAGGAAATTCCTAAGGTCTTGGTCTTATCACCTGTGGGAAGAATCAGATAGATTCCATCCTCCAGTACCTTTTCCGTATTGATATAGGAAGAGCTTATATCGCTGTTGCTTCTGGATTCTGAAACGGCAAATGCCTTGATTTCACTGCTTTTCTTTAAGGTAAAGGGCTTCTTATATACCGTAGAAGACTTGGTAGGATTTTTCCCGTCTGTAGTATAGTAAATGGTAGAATCAGAGGTAGCACAGGAAAGCGTAATCTCCTTTCCGTTCGCCAGAGCCGCTTCCTCGATTTCAGGAGTCTGCGTCTTACTGTCCATGGAAACAACGCATACCTTACTATAATAAAGACGCCAATTCGAATAATGATAATGCGGGTTATTGTAGGCATTGATGAGGGGAGTCCCTGCGCTGTTTTTGCCAACGCAGATAGCGCAATGTCCCCATCCGCTCCCGGTGTAATAAAAGATAACATCTCCCGGATTTACCTGTGAGATGTTTGGTGAACTGATGATCTGGTATCCGCATTTTTTCAAATAACTGTATAAAGAAGTGGAAATTCGCCAGGCATCCGGAGTTTTTCCGATTCCGTGCCAATACCAGGAGGCGTCCTCGCTCATACCGCCCTCCCTGAGACATTGGGAAACATAGCCGGCGCATAGTTCACTTCCATATTTTTTGCTTGGGCTTGCCTGATGTGTTCCATTGACTTCTTTAAAGCAGGAATCAGCATATGCGATCGCTTTTGCGGGAGAATAATCATCGCCGGGCTTTGCTTCTGCTTTTACCGGGGATAATAGCAGGATGCATTGCAGCGTGCATGCCAGCAGAAAAAAAGTTTTTATGGATATGTGCCTGTGAAAATTTTTCATGGAAAAGTACCTCTCTTTTTTACGATTCATTTTTCTTCTTCTGAAAAGGAAAAGATCTGTAATTCCTTTTAAAATTTTTTCAATAACCATGTCTCCGTAAAATTTCATCGGATCAATCCTCTGAAACAGAAAAAGATCTGCAGTTTTTTTGGAAACTATTACCAATAATAGCAAGTTTTTCTGGAAAATTCAAGTCCCTGCAAATAAGTTCTCCTATCTCTGCCCGTATTTTTCTAAAATGTTATGAATACGTTCTGCAGGATTCAGCAGCTCACTGATGGACTGATCGTGATTTAAAGTGTCGATCAAAAGGGCCACATATTTGCTCATGTCTACATTGATATAATAATCGCGGGTAAGGACTTCCTCCGGCTGATAGACCAGATTTGTGGTCAGGACCTTGTCGATGAGTCCCTTCTCGTGTGCCTGGTCGAATTTTTCCATGCCGTTTGTAAACAGACCGAAGGTTGCGGCGACAAAAATACGCTTGGCCTTCCTGCGTTTTAGCTCCGTTGCGACATCGATCATGCTTTCTCCGGAAGAAATCATATCATCGATAATGATGACATCCTTTCCTTCCAGATCAGAACCTAAAAATTCATGTGCAATAATAGGATTGCGTCCATCAACGATCTTACTGTAATCCCGTCTTTTATAAAACATGCCGACATCGATCCCCAGCACATTGGCATAGTATACAGCTCGTCCCATGGCACCTTCATCCGGGCTGATCACCATTAAGTGGTCGGCATTTACGGTCAGATCATCGACTTCCTTTAAAAGAGCCTTGATGAACTGGTACGTTGGCTGTACTGTTTCGAAGCTTTTTAAAGGAATCGCATTTTGTACACGTGGATCATGGGCGTCAAAGGTAATGATACTCTCCACCCCCATCTGTGTCAGCTCCTGTAATGCGAGAGCACAATCCAGGGATTCCCTGGCACTTCTCCTGTGCTGCCTGCTTTCATATAAAAATGGCATAATAACTGTAATTCTTCGTGCTTTTCCACCTACTGCCGCAATGATTCTTTTTAAATCCTGGTAGTGATCGTCCGGAGACATATGGTTCACATGACCACAGACCTTATAGGTCAGACTGTAGTTGCAGACATCGACTAAAAGATAAAGATCGTCCCCACGGACGGATTCATGGATGATTCCTTTTGCTTCTCCGGAACCAAAGCGTGGGCAGATAGAGCTGATAAGGAAGGAATCCCGGTTATATCCGGCAAAGCCGGAAGCAATCGTATGTTTTTGGGCGCGGTCTGTACGCCATCCCACGATATAATCATTGACGCGTTTTCCCATTTCCCTGCTGCTTTCCAGTGCTAAAATTCCCAGCGTACCAAAAGGGATTGTCTGTGCTAAGCCATCATGACGTTTTGCATTTGAACTCATAGTAGAGCCTCCTTTATGTAAAAAATAATATCTTTATACTGCTTGATTTTTGCTAAGGACAGTTCTTTAGGAACTGTTAATTAACCGTTCCTAAGTGCCTTTTGAATCCGTATGTCCTTTCCGACGACCTGTTTAAAATCATAATAGCCTGCAAATCTGGATAAGATTCGTTCGCTATACCGATTTTGGATATCCGCAAAGGAAAGATTCGTAGAGATAATCGTGGAACGCTTTCTGGTATGTCTTTCTTCTATAAAATAGTACAGCTGTGAAAGCGTAAATGAATTGGAAAGTTCCGTTCCCAGATCATCAATGATCAGCAGATCACTGTCCAGGATATATTCAATATGCTCGCGATTATGCTCTGCGCCATAAAAATCCTCTTTTCCAAATTTATTTTTTTCTAAAATACCAAAAAGCTGTAAAGAAGTCAAGTAGACTACAGTATGCCCGCTATCCAGGAGCTCCTTTGCGATACAGTGGGTCAAAAAGGTTTTTCCGACCCCTGTGGGACCGTAAAATAGTATATTTTCGTATAAATTGTCAAAATTTTTTATAAAATCCATGCAAATTTCCCGGATTCGTCTGATATTTTCCCTGGGAGTAATGGATAGATTTTCATGAACCATACTGTCATCATAGTATTCCTCTGAAAAGGTATCAAAGTTTTCCACGGCTAAAATGTCTCCCAGTCTGGAATTTTCATATAGTGCCATAAGCTTCGCCTGCTTTAGGCAATGGCAGGGAGCACCATCTATATATCCCGTATCCTGACAATCCGGGCAGGTATAGATCGGAGACAGATAATCCTCGTCATAGTGGTTTTCTAAAAGAAGGTGCCGCTTTCTGTCTGCGAGTCCGGCCTGTCTGGCTTTGTAATCGCTTTCCTGCCTGCGCGCTTCCTCCGGACTTAGTATCTCCAATCTGGCCTGTGCCAATGAAATTTTCACGAGCGTGTCGTGTATTTCCTTTAATTCTGGTATTTCTTTATAAATTTCCTCCAGGCGTTTCTCTAAAATCCGTTTGTTTTTCATACGTGTTTTGTCATATTCGTACATAATATCATTGTATTGTGATTCTTTTATTCCCATAGCAGATCCTCCGTTACCATTCACAGTCGAAATGTGCGTATACGGCCAAATTCGTTTTCACAAGGGCGTTCCCGCCTGCAGAGCTTAAAACATTATCTTGATAACAGCTGTTTTTCTAATAGCTTCATCTCTTCGGCAGAAACATCTCTTTGCTGAAATGCCTGGAATTGATTTTTAGAAGATGTACTGCTGTGTGGATTCTGGTACTGTTTTCCGTTTGCGGCACTGCTTTTGGACGCCTTCTTTTTTGCAAAGCTTTCGTCGGCAATCTGGATTTCCTGTAAAGTATGTACTCCGTTTTCGTGCCAATTGGCAAGGATGCTGTCAGTATACTTAAAATCCGCTTTTTGGATTGCTAATACGGTTCTGTTGCAGGCTTCCAGAATGGCGGACAGGTCAAAATTCCATTCGTTGCTCCAGCGGTTGATGTACTGTATTTCGATGGCTCCAAGGGTCCTGTTCAGACCAAATGCCTTGGAAACAGCAGTATGAACAGTGCTGTAAGCGGTGGAAGCGGCTTTTGCCTGCTCCGGAGTCGAAATCCCCTGTTCTGCCCAGGAAAATGCTACAGCCTGTACATATTTCAGGTGCGTTTTTCCTAAAGTACAGCAATACTCATATAAATACAGGATCAATTCTTTTGAAAAATGCAGATTATCATATAAGTACATGAGAAGCTCTATCTCGGTGGACTTTAAAGGCCGTTCCAGAAAGTTTTCCACAATCTGGGAAATCCATATAAAATCCTGGTTTTCTGCCAATCGAAAGCTTTGCTCTGCTGTAATGTGGATGGAAGGCTTTTCTGCCTTTGAAGGCTTTGGCGCTTCTGTAGTTATCTGACTGTTCTGTTTTTCCGGCAGGACAGCAGGTCTTGTGCTTTTTTCCTGCTTTTCCGGAACTAAAAACTCAATGCCCGTAATTGCTCCGTTCGTTTCTTCGCGCTGCAGAACGAGGAGCTCCTTTTTTTCCCAATAATTCAGTGCTCTTATAATATCATTTTCTGTGTTTTCCATCTGATCTGCGAGTGATGAGATGGAAAAGGAGGTGTTCCCGGACTGAATGCACATAGAAAGATATAAATATACCTTTACATAACTGCCGTTCGCATCCAGCATTTCGTTTTGGATAAATGAATTATATATAGTAGTAACGGGCGGAAGGTGGTTCGTGCATAATAAGATCTGATCCATAGTAATTCCCCCTGCTTTGTTTTCACATCTGATGTTGTAACGATTCCGTCAAGCCCGAATCATTATCTGATGTTTTCCCATTGTAACACAGATTTTTTTTCTTGCAAATACTTGATAATTCAGGAGAAAGCAGTTGTTGAAATTGTGGATAATGTGAATAAAAAAGAAAATGTTTGGAAAATTTTGAAAAATGAGGAAAAAAAGATTTCTTTATAAAAAAAGAATCCACAATATTCTATGCATACTACTAATATAGAATATTGTGGATTTTGTGGAAAATTATTTTTCAACTAAGTCTTCGCCTATATTCACGACATTTCCAGCCCCCATAGTTATCAACAAATCACCGTCGAAACATTTTTCTGATAAAAATTTTTTTATTTCTTCAAAGTCGGAAATATAATACACTTCTTTTCCAAGTTTTTCCATTTCCGCTTGCAGGGTTTTTGAGGAAATATCCCCCGGATCCTTTTCCCTGGCAGCATAGATATCTGTTAAGATTACATTTTCCGCATGGGAAAGGGCAGCTGCAAAATCCTTTAAGAGTGCCTTTGTACGACTGTAGGTGTGTGGCTGGAATACGCACCACAGGTGGTTATGCGGATATTTTTCTGCAGCGGTCAGGGTGGCGGTGATTTCGGTCGGATGATGTGCATAATCATCGATTACGGTCACGCCATGGAAGGTTCCTTTCTTTTCAAATCTGCGTTCGGTCCCGTGAAAATTCAGAAGCCCTTCTTTTACCGTTTCCATTGGGATGCCATAGAATAAAGAGAGCGCAATGACAGAGAGGGCATTTGATACATTGTGCATGCCGATGACGCCCAGATGGATCGTATCTCCGGTCGGGACATTTTTATGTACCAGCTCGAAGGCAGCATGGCCGTTTTCGTCAAAAACAATGTTCTTAGCGGTATATTCAGCGTTTTCACATAGTCCAAAGGTAATGACCGGGCAGGTGATTCATTCGGTGATTTCTGAAAGGGAAGCAATCTCTGCATTGGCCACTAAAACACCATCTGCCGGTAAAAGCTTTGCGTACTCGTGGAAGGAATGGCGAATATCCTCCAAATCCTTAAAAAAATCCAAATGATCTGCTTCGATATTCAATATGATTTCTGCCGTAGGGAAAAATTTCAAAAAACTATTGGTATATTCACAGGCCTCGGTGATAAAATTTTCGGAATGTCCGATCCGGATATTTCCACCAATGGAGTCTAAAATACCGCCCACGGAAATCGTAGGATCCTTTTTGGCGGCCAGAAAAACATGTGTCAGCATGGAAGTAGTGGTCGTTTTTCCGTGCGTTCCGGAGATCCCGATGGCATTTTTATAGTTCTTCATCACCTGACCGACCATGACCGCACGCTCCATCATAGGGATTCCGGATGCTTTTGCTGCGACGAATTCAGGATTATCGGGCTGGATGGCAGCAGTATAAACAATAAAATCAATATCATTTGTAATATTTTCGGCTTTTTGTCCATATACTATATCAATGCCTGATGAAACAAGCTGTTTGGTGATTTTACTTTCCGAGGAATCCGATCCCTTTACGGTAAAACCGTTCTCAAGGAAAAGACGGGCAAAGCCGCTCATACTGATTCCGCCGATTCCCATGAAATAGACAGTGCAGGTTTTTTTTAAATCAATTTGGTACATATTCGTGTTCATAGAAAAGCCTCCTGTAATATAAAAAACAAAATATACAAAAAGTTAATAAAATAAAGGTCAGTTTCCTTTATTATAGTCTATGCATATGAAAAAACAATGCAAAAAACGAAAAAAAATTGATTTTTTGGTTAATATATCCAAAAAATAACAAAAAAAGGCAAAAAATTCGTAAAAATTATTCACTTTTGCCAAAGTTTATGTTATACTAATTTTATTCCAATAGTTAGGGGTGATAACGTGATTAAAAAAGAAATGATAGCTATGTTACTTGCTGGTGGACAAGGTTCCAGACTGGGTGTTCTGACAGCTAATGTGGCAAAACCAGCGGTTGCCTTTGGAGGTAAGTATCGAATTATTGATTTTCCGCTTAGTAACTGTATTAATTCTGGTGTGGATACGGTAGGTGTTCTTACGCAGTATCAGCCGCTTCGTTTAAATACACATATCGGGATTGGTATTCCATGGGATCTGGATCGAAATGTCGGTGGTGTATCGGTTCTTCCACCTTATGAGAAGAGTACGAGCAGTGAATGGTATACAGGTACGGCAAATGCCATTTATCAGAATCTTCGTTACATGGAAGCGTATAATCCGGATTATGTTTTGATTTTGGGTGGGGATCACATCTATAAAATGGATTATGAGGCGATGCTCGATTTCCATAAAGCGAATAATGCAGATGTCACACTTGCGACGATTCCGGTTCCAATCGAGGAGGCAAGCAGGTTTGGCGTGGTGATCACAAATGAACAGAAGCAGATCATGGAGTTTGAAGAAAAGCCGGAGCATCCGCGCAGTAATCTGGCATCTATGGGAATTTATATTTTCTCATGGTCAGTACTGAGGGAAGCACTGCTCAAGTTAAAGGATCAGCCTTCCTGTGACTTTGGTAAGCACATCATTCCATATTGCCATAATAAAGGCGGCAGAGTGTTCGCATATGAATTTAACGGATATTGGAAGGATGTAGGAACGCTGGGTTCTTATTGGGAATCAAATATGGAGCTTATCGATCTGGTACCAGTATTCAATCTTTATGAAGAATACTGGAAGATCTATACAAAGGCAGATCGTATTCCACCACAGTATATTGCGAAAGATGCAGTGGTTGACAAAGCAATTATAGGCGAGGGGACGGAAATATATGGTGAGATCCATAATTCTGTGATCGGTTCCGGTGTTGTGATCGAGCCGGGGGCAGTGATCAGGGATTCCATCATTATGAGTGCGACGACGATTGGAAAGAATACTGTTGTTGATAAATCGATTATCGCAGAAAATGTTACCATAGGACAAGGCTGTAAGCTTGGTGTCGGAGAAGAAGTGCCAAATAGGGTGAAACCGGATGTTTACGCATTTGGACTGGTTACGATCGGTGAGGACAGCGTAGTGCCGGATAATGTTGAAATAGGAAAGAATACAGCGATTTCCGGTGTTACAGAAGCTTCCGATTATCCGGATGGTAAACTTTTGGGTGGAGAAACTTTGATTAAGGTAGGTGACATATAATGAGAGCGATAGGTATAGTATTAGCTGGTGGTAACAGCAGCAGGATGAGAGAACTTTCCAATAAGCGTGCGATTGCGGCTATGCCGATAGCCGGCGGATTTCGCAGTATTGACTTTGTTTTAAGTAATATGAGTAATTCTCATATTCAGAAGGTTGCAGTGTTTACGCAGTATAATGCAAAATCCCTGAATGAACATTTGAATTCTTCAAAGTGGTGGGATTTTGGGCGTAAACAAGGAGGTCTTTTTGTATTGACGCCGACAACTACACCGGAGAATGGATATTGGTATCGCGGAACAGCGGATGCAATAGCGCAGAATCTGGGATTTTTAAAGAGTAGTCACGAACCCTATGTTGTTATTGCATCAGGTGATGGCGTTTACAAGATGGACTATAATAAGGTTTTGGAACAGCATATTGCTAAAAAAGCCGATTTCACGATTGTCACTGCTAACGTTGAAGGGAAAGATGATCCGAGCCGTTTGGGGGTTATCAAAACCGATGAAACAGGACGGGTTACGGAGTTTGAGGAGAAACCGATCCAGGCGAAAAGCTATCAGGTTTCTACGGGAATTTACATTGTCAGGAGAAGACTTTTGATTGATCTGATTGAGAAGTCTGCGGAGGAAGAACGTCATGATTTCGTAAAGGATATCCTTATCAGATATAAGGATGTTAAGAAGATATATGCGTATCAGATGACGGATTATTGGAGCAACATCTCATCTGTAGATTCCTATTTTAGAACAAATATGGATTTCCTTGATTATGATGTGCGCAATTACTTTTTCAAACAATATCCGGATGTATATTCAAAGGTGGAGGATCTGGCACCTGCGAAATACAACACAGGTTCTTCTGTAAAGAATAGTTTGGTTTCAAGTGGTTGTATCATCAATGGAAAGGTAGAAGATTCCATACTGTTCAAAAAGGTGTTTATAGGAAATAACTGCGTGATCAAGAATTCGATTATTTTAAATGATGTATATATTGGAGATAATACTTACATTGAGAATTGTATCGTAGAAAGCAGAGATACGATCCGGGCAAATACGAAATACATCGGAGAAGATGGTCAGATTCGAATCGTGGTTGAGAAAAATGAAAGGTATGCATTATAAAATTCAAAACTACTAAATCAGCGATGAGTTTCTTCCTATTTAATAATCATCAAAAGGGGGTTATTAATGTGCAAGTAACGGATGTAAGAATTCGGAAGATTACAAAGGAAGGAAAAATGAAAGCGGTAGTATCCATTACCCTTGATGATGAGTTTGTGATTCATGACATTAAAGTGATCGAAGGGGAACAGGGTTTGTTTATCGCCATGCCGAGCAGACGAACCAGTGAAGGAGAATATCGTGACATTGCTCATCCGATTAATTCTGAAACCAGAACGAGGATTCAGAATATCATTTTAGAGAAATATCAGATGGTGCTTGAAGAAGAAGCTCAGACGATGGAAAATGAATAGTAAATTGGATGGCTGTGATATGGAAGTACAGCTAAGATAAAGAGGGCCTTACCGGGAAAACGGTAAGGCTCTCAAGCTTTTTCAGGTAAATTTCGGGTAAATTGCAAGACTTTCTTAAAAAAAGTCTTGCAATGTGTGAAAAAATGTTGTAGAATATTTTTTGTTGTGACATTGATAGCTGTGAAGCGTGAGGTTGCTGCGTTCTTACATACTGTAAGCGCAGGTTTTCCGTGGAGCGAATGTCAAGTTAGAAAACTGGCGACAAGTCACTGTACAATTGGATATTCTGCAGAGGCAGCTTTCTGCCCGGACAGAGGGAAATCATACTTTATTTACGTATCAGTATGACATGCCCGGATAAGTGTACAGTCACCACTTGTTCCGCTGTAATGAACAGACATTAGGGAAACCTTAGATCAGTAAATGTCTGTAAAAAGCGAAAAGGAGGCGGCTTTTTTTATGGCAACAAAGGTAATGAGGATTACACTCAAAGCATATGACCACACTCAGATCGATCATGCTGCTGGAAAGATCATCGAAACTGTAAAGAAGACAGGCGCAAAGGTAAGCGGTCCTGTTCCTCTTCCGACCAAGAAAGAGGTTGTTACGATTCTTCGTGCGGTTCATAAGTACAAGGATTCCAGAGAGCAGTTTGAGCAGAGGACTCATAAGAGACTCATTGATGTCATTGCTCCGACACAGAAGACCATAGAGGCATTGACGAAGATGGAAATGCCATCCGGGGTTGCTGTGGTTTTGAAAATGAAAGAAAAGTAATAGCAGATTCCTTAGGGTTTATATAGACAGAGCTATAGACCATCTAGGATGAATACAGATTTTTCTGTATTCCGCTGTAGATCAACAGGAGGTAAAAAGTATGAAGAAAGCTATTTTAGCGACAAAGATCGGTATGACACAGATCTTTGCAGAGGACGGAGTGTTGACTCCGGTTACTGTGCTTCAGGCTGGACCATGCTATGTGACGCAGGTGAAGACTGTGGATAATGATGGTTACAGTGCGGTACAGGTTGGTTTTGTTGATAAGAAGGATAAGATTATCAGCAGGGATGCCAGCGGAAAGAAGGAAGTAAAAAGAGCACATGGTGTAAATAAGCCATTGCAGGGCCATTTTAAGAAGGCCGGGGTATCTGGTAAGAGATATCTGAAGGAATTTAAGCTCGATGGTGCGGAAGAGTATACGCTGGGACAGGAAATCAAAGCAGATATCTTTGAAGCAGGTGACAAGATCGATGTCAGCGGTACTTCAAAGGGAAAAGGTTTCCAGGGCGCTATCAAGAGACATGGTCTTCACAGAGGACCTATGGGACATGGTTCCAAGTTCCACAGACATGCGGGATCCAATGGTGCCTGCTCCGATCCGAGCCGCGTATTTAAAGGAAAGAAAATGCCGGGTCAGATGGGTGGCGTGAAGGTCACGATCCAGAATCTGGAAGTAGTCAGAGTAGATGCAGAGAAAAATCTGATCTTGGTAAAGGGAGCTGTTCCTGGACCAAAGAAAGCCTGCGTGGCAATCAGAGATACAGTGAAGCGCGGTAAATAAATTCTAAAAAGGGCTTGTTTGCCCTTGGGAAAGGAGGAACACGAAAAATGGCTAACGTATCTGTTTATAATATGGAAGGCAGCGAAGTGGGAAAGATGGATTTAAACGATACTGTATTTGCTGCTAAGATAAACGAGCATTTAATGCATCAGGCTGTGGTATTACAGCTTGCAAATAAGCGTCAGGGTACGCAGAAGGCAAAGACACGCTCTGAAGTGAGCGGTGGTGGAAAGAAGCCTTGGAGACAGAAGGGGACCGGTCATGCAAGACAGGGATCTATCAGAGCTCCACAGTGGACAGGTGGTGGAGTGGTATTTGCTCCGGCACCGAGAGACTATTCCTTTAAGATGAACCGCAAGGAAAAAGCGGCTGCAATCAAGTCAGCACTTACCTCCAGGGTGAATGAGGAGAAATTCGTTGTTTTGGAAAACCTGAAGTTTGATGAGATCAAAACGAAGAAAATGGTAGGTGTATTAAATGCCTTAAAGGTAAATAAGGCACTTGTGGTCTTGGATGGTGATAATGACAATGTAGCACTTTCTGCCAGAAATATCGCAGGAGTTCGCGTAGTACCATCAAATGCAATCAATGTATATGATATCTTAAAGTACGAGACGGTAGTGATTACAAAGGCTGCTGTTTCTAAGATAGAGGAGGTGTACGCATAATGGCAGAGGGAATTGTGAAGCCTACGGAAAAGACGCTTGCCAGAAAGGGAAGGCAGGGCAGAAGAGACATCAGCAAAAAGAAGGTCTATAATAAGCTGAAGTATTATGATATTATCTTAAAGCCGTTGATCACAGAGAAATCTATGACAGCGATGGAAGAGAAGAAATATACCTTTGTAGTACATCCGGAGGCAACGAAGGAGCAGATCAAAGATGCTGTGGAAAAGATGTTCGAGGGCACGAAGGTTGCAAAGGTAAATACGATGAACAGGAGCGGAAAAACCCGTCGTCGTGGAAGGACCGTTGGAAAGACTGCCAGGACAAAGAAAGCAATCGTGAAGCTGACGGAGGACTCCAAGGAAATCGAGATTTTCGAAGGTTTATAAAAGATGGATCAAGAGCGACCAAAATGGGAACCCGATTTCCTAAGGAAATCGAGATTTTCGAAGGACTGTAAAAGTTAGCGGCATGGAAATCCTATCATGCTGCAGATATATGGAAAGGAGAAAAGGTCATGGGAATCAGAACATTTAACCCATATACACCTTCAAGAAGACAGATGTCAGTGCTTGACAAGGCTGAGATTACTACAGACAAGCCGGAAAAGTCTCTGACAGTATCTTTGACGAAGAAGAACGCCGGACGTAATGCCCAGGGTAAAATTACCGTGAGACATCGTGGCGGTGGACACAAGAGAAAATATAGAATCATTGATTTTAAGAGAAATAAGGATGGAATTCCTGGAACAGTTAAGACGATCGAATATGATCCGAACAGAACTGCCAATATTGCGCTGGTAGTATATGCAGATGGTGAGAAGAGATATATTCTGGCACCGAATGGATTAAGGGTAGGTCAGAAAATCATGAATGGTCCTACAGCAGAAATTGAGGTAGGAAACTGTCTGCCATTGGAGAATATTCCGGTAGGTACACAGATTCATAATATCGAGATGCATCCCGGAAAGGGAGGACAGCTTGTCCGTTCCGCAGGAAACAGTGCTCAGCTCATGGCGAAGGAAGGAAAGTATGCTACGCTTCGTCTGCCGTCTGGCGAGATGAGAATGGTTCCGATCGTTTGCCGTGCTTCCGTCGGTATCGTAGGAAATGGAGAGCATGCACTTGTAAACATCGGTAAAGCAGGAAGAAAACGTCACATGGGAATCAGACCTACGGTTCGTGGTTCTGTTATGAACCCGAATGACCATCCGCATGGTGGTGGTGAAGGTAAAGCTGGAATCGGTCGCCCGGGTCCATGTACTCCTTGGGGTAAGCCTGCTCTTGGTTTGAAGACGCGGAAGAAGAATAAGCAGTCAAACAAGATGATCGTAAGAAGAAGAGATGGTAAGGCATTGAAGTAAAAACAGCTGTGTTACCAGAGAAATAAAGAGAGTTAGCAGTAGCCGGAAGACCGGCAGAATGGAGGATATAATGGCACGTTCATTAAAAAAAGTACCTTTTGCTGATAAGAGTCTTTTAAAGAAGGTTGATGCTGCAGTAGCAGCTGATGACGGTCGTGTGATTAAGACATGGTCTCGTCGTTCCACTATTTTCCCATCCTTCGTTGGATTAACATTTGCAGTACATGATGGAAGGAAGCATGTGCCTGTATATGTTACAGAGGATATGGTAGGACATAAGTTAGGGGAATTCGTAGCTACGAGAACCTACAGAGGTCATGGAAAAGACGAAAAGAAGGGAAGATAGTTCAGAGAGCTTTCCGGTAACTATATACTAAATTCGAAAGGAGGCTTCCAAAATGGCAAAGGGGCATAGATCTCAAATTAAAAGAGAGAGAAATGAGAACCAGAGAGACACCAGACCTTCTGCGAAGTTATCTTATGCCAGAGTTTCTGTACAGAAGGCTTGCTATGTGTTAGATGCTATCAGGGGCAAAGACGTAGAAACAGCAATCGGTATTTTATCATATAATCCGAGATATGCGTCCAGTATTATTTTAAAATTATTACAGTCTGCAGTTGCAAATGCAGAGAACAACAATGGTATGAATCCGGATGATTTATACATTGAAGAATGCTTTGCGAACAAGGGACCGACAATGAAGAGAATCAGACCAAGAGCTCAGGGTCGTGCATATCGAATTGAGAAGCGCATGAGCCACATCACAATTATTTTGAATGAGCGTTGATCGCTGGTCTATGAAAGGAGATTAAAATGGGACAGAAAGTTAATCCTCATGGTTTAAGAGTCGGTATTATCAGTGGTTGGGATTCTAATTGGTATTCAGAAGATAAATTTGCTGATTACCTTGTAGAAGACTATAAGATCAGAGAATTCGTTAAGAAAAAACTGTATAGTGCAGGAATTTCCAAGATTGAGATCGAAAGACCTACCGACAAAGTAAGAGTAATCATTCATACAGCAAAGCCTGGCTTTGTAATTGGTAAGGGTGGAGCTGAGATTGAAAATTTGAAGAAAGAGCTTTTAAAGGTCTTAGACCGTAAAGTGGCTCTGGATATCAAGATCATGGATATCAAAAATCCGGATAAGCATGCACAGCTTGTGGCAGAGAATATTGCCGGCCAGCTTGAGAACCGTGTTTCCTTCCGTCGTGCGATGAAGTCTGCGATGAGCAGAACATTAAAGACCGGTGCAAAGGGAATCAAGGCAGCCTGCTCAGGCCGTTTGGGCGGTGCAGATATGGCACGTACAGAGTTCTACAGCGAAGGAACCATTCCTCTGCAGACACTTCGTGCAGATATTGATTATGGATTTGCGGAAGCAGATACTACCTATGGTAAAGTTGGCGTGAAGGTTTGGATTTACAATGGTGAGGTACTTCCAGCTAAGAAATATGCGAAAAAGGAAGGGAGCGATAAATAATGTTAATGCCAAAGAGAGTGAAACATCGTAAGCAGTTCCGTGGCAGAATGAAGGGAAAGGCGCTCAGAGGAAATAAAATCACCTATGGTGAGTATGGTATTGTCGCTTTAGAGCCTGCCTGGATCAAGTCAAATCAGATTGAAGCAGCCCGTGTCGCTATGACTCGTCATATCAAGCGTGGTGGTAAGGTCTGGATCAAGATTTTCCCGGATAAGCCGGTGACAAAGACACCAGCCGAAACCCGAATGGGTAAAGGTAAAGGTGCATTAGAGTACTGGGTAGCTGTTGTAAAGCCTGGTCGTGTCATGTTTGAAATCGCAGGTGTACCCGAAGAAGTTGCAAGAGAAGCTTTACGTTTGGCAACACATAAGCTGCCGATCAGGTGTAAAGTCGTATCTCGTGCAGATTTAGAAGGAGGTGCGGGCAGTGAAGAGTAAGCAGTTTATGGAGGAATTAAAAACAAAATCTGTTGCAGAGTTAAATGAGGATCTGGTAGCTGCAAAGAAGGAACTCTTTAATCTGAGATTCCAGAATGCAACCAATCAGCTGGATAATACGAGCAGGATTAAAGAGGTCAAGAAAAATATTGCCAGAATTCAGACAGTGCTCGCAGCACAGGAATAATCATGAAATATTATTTTTGAGAATGCCAGAAAGGAGGACGAGGTCGTGGAGAGAAATCTTAGAAAGACTCGTGTAGGCAATGTCGTAAGTGATAAAATGGATAAGACTGTTGTTGTAGCAGTTGTGGACAACGTAAAGCATCCACTTTATGGTAAGATTATTAAGAGAACCCGCAGGCTGAAAGTTCATGATGAGAAGAATGAATGCAAGATGGGTGATAGAGTAAGAGTTATGGAAACAAGACCATTATCTAAGGATAAGAGATGGAGACTTGTAGAAATCATTGAGAGAGCAAAATAATTTTTTTGCGGAATATGGAGGTTTATCATGGTACAGCAGGAATCAAGACTTAAAGTAGCTGATAATACAGGTGCTAAGGAACTTCTTTGTATCAGAGTTTTAGGCGGTTCCGTCAGAAGAT
>JAFVAA010000534.1 GCA_017476305.1 Lachnospiraceae bacterium | reverse complement strand
CGTAGCCTGACAGCGCTTATCTAACGCTTGCTTTCCTTCCTGCTTCTTATTAAGTATATCGGCGGGAAACAGGGGAAAGTTATGTTTTTTTCCGCACAATTCGAGGGCAGAAATGTGGCAGGGCACTTCCGGCGCGGGAGCTTCGTAAACGAAACTCTTTTGTTCTGGTTTCCGGAAATAAAAACTACAGAAAATCCGACAGCTTCATCTGGTAATCTTTAAAGGAGACCTGGTCTGCCTGATGAATTTGATCGTTTTCCTTCAGATGACCTATGAGAAGTGGTGAGTTCGGATCATGCAGCCTGTGGTTCTGCTTTACGAGTGCATGATCCCTGTTTGCATAGCAATATTTGCACAAATGGAGACAGGTATCGTATTGTCCGATATCACAGGTAAGATAACAGGCGCATTCGGTCCGGTTCTCTTTTCCCTTTGGCAGCTTCAGATGGCATCCGATGGCTTTTTCGTAGATGGGCGCAGTCATGCAGCCACCACAGTTGGCACCGTATTTTTCGAGCTCTGTGCCTTCGCCACAGGGATAAAGCTCCATACCATATTTTTGGGCGATGGAAACCATCTCTTTTCCGAGGGTTCGTCTTTCGTCTCCGGTCACTGGTCTTACACCGGGGAAATTCAGCGTTACCTTTCGGAAAATATCTATGAAGCTGATCACTGCAATATGGGTATAGCCTGAGAGGGCATTTGCTATCGTTTCGAAGCAGCTTAGGTGGTACCGGATGGAATAAGTGCCGTTTATGAAAATGGGATCATAACGCCAGCCAACGGCGTTTTCTCCGACAGTGCGGGAAAGCTCCTGAAAGCTTTTTATCACTTCAGGATAAGGTGGTACATTTGGCTCGGTTTCTGTTCCATACCCCGTGATCGTCACGTACCAGAACTGTCCGTATGCTCTGATGGCATTCAGGTAAGGGAGCATAGGAGCGGGGTTCTTCGTGCAAAAGCCAATGCAGTCTACGATGTCCGGGTTCAGCTCATACCGGCTGACCTGCTCTGCGTGAAAGGGATTGCGAACACATACGAAGCCCTCCTTTATCCGGTTCATGAACCATTCCGGGTAGAATGCGGGAATGTCCGTGCGCTGTCCTGTGTTGATGATCATAGAAGCCTCCCTCTGTTTCGTTCGTTGCTCTTTATATTATAAAGGAAAGTGAATTCCCGTGCAACCACTTAGGAACTGTTTCAAATTAAAACTTGCAATTTTATGAGCTGAAACACTTGCACATATGGTGTTTTGGCTCATAAAATGTGCAAGTTATTTTGAAACAGTTTCTTAGGAACTGTGCATAATATATTCAGGCAAGCGGAACCTGCGCAACTGCATATGTCATTTTTTAACGGTTCCTCAGGTCACATAAAAGGGGAAGGTGCATATATTATTTTTAGAGATTTCGAAAGGTGGATGGCTTTAGAGTGTAATGTTTCGTAGAAAAGAAGAAGTTGTAGTGGCGAAAAAGCATGCCCGGCACAGGAAAGAGAAGGTGGCTCCAGAGGCCAGAGAACCCGTGATTTCAAGGATTCTTACAGAGAGGCTTCGACTTTCCGAGGATGTCCTTGGCAAGGCACCGATTCTGATGGGATATGGAAACCGAAGGTTCTGTATTGAAAATTATAGCAATATAATTGAATATACGAAGGAACGGATCCGTATTCAGACAAAAACCGGAAGAATTCATATATTGGGGAAGAATCTGGTGATCGCCTATTATAGAGATGATGGAATGTGTGTAGTCGGAGAAGTGACTTCCGTAGAGTATCATAAATGACAGATTTCGGGAAGGAGAAAAAGATGACACACAGAATGATAGGGTGGCTTTTAGGAATTCTCTATGTAAGGGCAGAGGGGAATGAAGCAGAACGATTCGTAAATTTGTGCAGAAATCACGGAATTGTCTTATGGGGACTTTCGGTGGATGAAAAAAGAAAGGGCATTTATTTTTACATATCTTTGAAAGACTTTTACAGGCTTAGAAAAATTGTCAGAAAAAGTAAAGTGTTCGTCGTAGTAAAGCGGAGGATCGGATTTCCGTTTTTTATACAGTATTTGAGGAAAAATATCAGTTTTTTTGCGGGCGTCTTTTGCATGTTCGGGATTTTAATTCTTTTGTCCAGCCGCATCTGGTCGATCGAGGTAAGCGGACAGTCTTATCATACGCAGGAAAGTATTGTGAAATATTTGAACAAAAAAGGAATCTACTGTGGTATGGCAAAGTCGGAGCTTAGCTGTCAGGGGATGAGAGAGCTTCTTCGGAAAAAATATCGTGATATCGGCTGGATTTCCGTGGAGGAAACAGGGAGCTGTATTCATATCCGGATCAAAGAGGTCCAAATGGTGGAAAAAGAGGAGGAGCAGAAAAAGGGACATTTAGTCGCTGATGCAGACGGAACGGTCGTTTCTATCGTTACGAGGAAGGGGACGGCCAGAGTAAAAGCAGGGAAAAAAGTGAAAAAAGGAGATATCCTGATTTCAGGAGTGGTAAATATAAAAGGGGATGGGGAGGTCCTGGTCGGTAAGGATTATGTCCATGCAGAGGGAGACGTGATCCTAAAGGAGGAAGAAAACTATCGGGAGGAGCTTCCAAAAAACTATAAAAAGAAGGAATATACGGGGAGGGAACGGAAAATATATGAATGGGATTTCTTTGATAAAAAGTTTTTTTTGTATAATCCTTTAAATAATTTGGAAAGTTATGAAAAATATGATATAATTCGAGAAGTTGGGCTTTTGTGTCCGGAGGTGTCCCTTCGTTTCCCTGTTAAGTCCTATGTAAAGCTGTTTCGGGAGATCAGATATGTATCTGCAGGCTATCATGAGGAGGAAGCGGAGAGGATTCTGGAGGAGCACTATGAAGATTATATCAGGGAAAAGAAAGAAGCAGGATATGGACTCGTCCGTACTTCCGTCCGGCTGGCAGAGAGCGAAGGCTCCTATTTTTATCAGGGACATCTGGTTTTTTATCGAAAACAGGAGAAATATCGTACGATTCATAAAAAGGGTTAAGGGCAGCTCTGAAAGCTTTAAAGAACAGCGGCGGATAGGAATCAAATAGCAGGGGCAAGGGACAGAGAATGGAGATAGAAGATGGAAATAGAGATAAAAATTCCTGTAGAGCATGAAAGGAATATATTTGGCAGCTTTGATGCACATATGAAAAAGATAGAAAAGAGCCTGAATGTAACGATTGTTGCCAGAGACAGTGAGATTAAGCTGATCGGCACGGAGGAAAATGTCACTTGTGCGAAAGGGGTACTGGATGAGCTTCTCGCACTTTCCGAACGGGGAAATACCATTACAGAGCAGAATGTGGATTATACGCTTTCCTATGCCCTGGAGGGCAGGCATTCGGATCTTTTACAGATCGATTCGGATATCATCTGCCATACGATCCAGGGAAAGCCGGTCAAACCAAAGACTGCCGGTCAGAAGCAGTATATTGACCTCATCAGGGAGAAGATGATCGTCTTTGGGATAGGACCGGCGGGGACGGGAAAGACCTATCTTGCGATGGCAATGGCAATCGATGCTTTTAAAAAGGACGAGGTGTCTAAGATCATCCTGACCAGACCTGCTATCGAGGCAGGAGAAAAGCTGGGTTTTTTGCCGGGGGATCTGCAGAGCAAGGTGGATCCCTACCTTAGACCGCTCTATGATGCGCTGTATCAGATCATGGGGGCGGAAAGCTATCTTAGAAATTCAGAAAAAGGCCTGATCGAAGTGGCACCGCTCGCATATATGCGCGGACGGACATTGGACAACTCCTATATTATCCTGGATGAGGCGCAGAATACGACACCGGCGCAGATGAAAATGTTTCTGACCAGAATAGGATTTGGTTCAAAGGTGATCGTGACAGGCGATCTGACACAAAAGGATCTGCCGGTGGGAACACAGTCGGGATTAGAACACTCTTTGGAGGTGCTTCGTTCCGTAGAGGATATCGGGTTTGCCTATATGACGAATCAGGACGTGGTAAGACATCCGCTGGTGCAGAAGATCGTGAAGGCTTATGACGAATATGATGAGAAAATGGAACGAAGGAAAAAGGTGAACGAAGCGAAGAAGAATGAGGGCATAAAAAAGAGGAGAAGATAACGTGGAACCAGAAGCGAAGGAACAGAGAAAGAAGATAAACAGCGGGATGAAAAACAGGATCATTGAAGAGTGTATCATCTGGCTTTCTCCGATCTTAGGAAGCATCGTTTTTTTTCTGATACAAAAAACAGGAATCAGGCAATTGTTCGTACAAATGGTGCTTTCCATTTTTGGAGCATGTGCATTTTCCATGCTGTTACGAATGAATCAGCGATTTTACAGACATAGGATCAGGCATCCGGCATATTTTTACGGCTGCTATGTGCTGTCGTTCTTATGGCTGGGACTTAGCGGTTCGTCGGGCTCAGGATGCCTCTGGCTCCTGGCTGTGGTGTTTGCCGCTCTGGATGCAGGAGTGGAGCTGGCGGCGTTTGTGAATACTTCGGTGATGCTTATCTATGCAGTGATGGCACTTGGGAAGGAGATGAACTATCGTTTTCTTATCACATATTTTATATTGGGAATCATGATGTCTGTGCTTTTTTCGATGCTTCGAAGATGGTGGGAAGCAGGGTATCTTTTCCTTGTTTTGGTATTATTTGATGCGGTGTGCCGTATTTTTGCCTGCGATTTTTCGATTTCCGCTTTTTTGGCAGACGGACAGGCTTTGCTGGAGGAATTCATCAGTATTTTGGCACTTGCTCTGGTGGGTGTTTTTTATATTACCGTTCTCTCCCCGGGACTTCGTCTGGAAAGAGTTGTCGTCAGAAGCGTAATTACGGAAAAAGGCGTGGCTTTTGCAGAGAAGACGGAACCGGTACAGGGAACCGGGGTGTCAGAAATGGAAATAAAAGAAGATACCGGAAAAGAGGAGATTGGAAAAGAAAAGAAGATAGGCAAAAGGCATG
>JAFVAA010000533.1 GCA_017476305.1 Lachnospiraceae bacterium | reverse complement strand
ATGTCCGGAGGGGTTGGATATACTCTGCAGATCATTGCGCAAATGTTTACCGATCCGACGGTGGCTTCCCTTCTGATGAGCTTGGAATCGGTGTTTGCAGTTATAGCAGGAGCGGTTTTTTTAAACGAACGCATGAGCTTTCGAGAGCTTTTAGGATGTATTATCATGTTTGTGGCAATTCTTTTGGTACAGATTCCATTACCACAGAAAGAATAGAAAATGCCTCTTTTCATAATCTTTAAAATATGATATAGTAAGGAACTGACCTTAGTTGATCTCCTATTTTGACTTGTCTTTATCTCCGACGGCTTTGTCAGAAAGCCTCGCTGTACCTCGGTACAGCTACGTTTTCTTCCTTGCCCTCAAAGATAGATCCTGCGCAAGAACAGGAGTTCATTTAAGGACAGTTCTATGCAAGGTGTTTTGCGGCTTTTTTTTACAGTTTTGCGAAATGCCTGAAAATATGGTAATGTTTCTGAAATGAGGAGGAAGTAAAATGAAGAAAAAATTTTTAGCATTATTTTTATCTATGACTTTGGCATTTTCTATGACGGCCTGCGGAGGGAGCTCGGATGGAAATTCCAGCCAGAAGACAGCAGATAGCGATAAGGCAGCGATTCAGGATAAGGGAAAGCTCGTGGTCGGAGTTACGGATTTTGAGCCGATGGATTACAAGGATGACTCCGGAGACTGGATTGGTTTTGATGCAGATATGGCAAAGGCTTTTGCAAAGGAGCTTGGCGTTGATGCAGAGTTTATGGAGATTGACTGGGATAATAAGATTCTGGAATTAGATGGAGAGACGATCGACTGTGTCTGGAATGGAATGACTCTTACCGATGAGGTGACGAGCGCGATGGATTGCTCGAATGCATACTGTAACAATGCCCAGATCGTCATCGTACCGGCAAAGGATGCGGACAAGTATCAGGATGAGGAGAGCATCAAGGATTTAAATTTTGCCGTGGAAGCAGGCAGTGCCGGCGCAGAGCAGGCAAAGGAGCATGGATTGAAGTATACGGAGGTAGCCAGTCAGGCAAATGCTTTGATGGAGGTGGCAGCAGGTACTTCTGATGCGGCGATTATTGATTCTCTGATGGCGGCAGCAATGGTAGGGGAAGGAACCAGCTATGCGGATTTGACCTATACGGTGGAGTTGAACAGTGAGGAGTATGGTGTTGGTTTCCGAAAGGGCTCTGATTTAAAGGATGAACTGAACGCCTTCTTAAAAAAGAGCTATGATGATGGCAGTATGAAGGAAATTGCAGAGAAATACGGAGTTCAGGTGGCACTTTCAGAGCAAAAATAGTTTTCTATCAGCAGGGCTTTCTGTCTTCATCCGGATTTCGGAATGTGGAATCCTGAAACAGGATATAGTGCCTAAGTGTGATGGATAGAGAATATAAGAATAATAAGAGGATATTATGGATTTATTTTTTGAACAGCTTCCGATCGTGATCGGTTCTCTAAATGAGGGATTTTTACAGACGTTAAAGCTCTTTTTTGTGACACTTTTCGGTGCACTTCCGTTAGGACTTCTGATTTCCTTTGGTTCCCGGTCACATATTACTATTCGGATGATTTTTAAAATTTTTATTTGGATCATCAGGGGAACTCCTCTGATGATCCAGTTATTGATTATTTACTATTTTCCGGGACTGGTACTGCATAATGCAGTATGGGGCGGCGATGAAGCAGGCAGGTTCGCGGCTTCGGCTGTGGCTTTTATCATCAATTATGCCTGCTATTTTTCAGAGATTTTCCGTGGCGGCATCCAGAGCATTCCTGTAGGGCAGGATGAGGCCGGTATGGTACTTGGTATGACAAAAAGCCAGATTTTCTTTCGCATCAAGCTTTTGCAGATGATAAAAAGGATTTTACCGCCGATGTCCAATGAGATTCTGACCTTGGTAAAGGATACTTCTTTAGCGAGGATCATTGCACTGCAGGAGATCATCTGGGCAGGGCAGGCGTTTATGAAGGGTTCACAGGGAATTTCAGGAGCCATCTGGCCTCTGTTTTTTACAGCAGTTTATTATCTGATCTGTAATGGTGTTTTGACGGTAGTTTTGGGAAAATGTGAGAAGAAGTTGGAATTTTTTAAATGATTCGTTTTTAGATTAGGAGAAAGAGAATGCCTATTTTGGAAGTAGAACATATTTGCAAGTCCTTTGAACATACAGAGGTGCTAAAGGATATCAGTTTTTCTCTGGAGAAAAGTCAGGTGCTTTCGATTATTGGTTCTTCAGGAAGTGGAAAGACCACTCTTTTACGATGTCTCAATTTTTTAGAGATTCCGGACGAAGGAGTGATCCGGGTGCATGGGGAAAAAATTTTTGACGGAAGGGAAGAAAATTTTTTAAAGGAGAGTGCCATTCGAAAAAACAGGCTTCACTTTGGAATGGTCTTTCAATCCTTTCACCTTTTTCCGCAATATACGGCTTTAAAGAATGTGATGCTTGCAAAGGAGCTGCAGGCGAAAAAACGTGAGGATTTTAAGCAGAATAAGAAACAGATTTTAGAGGAAATCCGTACAGAGGCAGAGGGACTTTTGGAACAGATGGGGCTAAAGGAGAGGATGGAGAACTATCCGCATCAGCTTTCCGGAGGTCAGTGCCAGCGTGTGGCCATTGCCAGAGCACTTGCATTAAAGCCGGATATTTTATGCTTTGACGAGCCGACCTCTGCACTCGATCCGGAGCTTACGGGAGAGGTGCTTCGTGTCATGAAGGGGCTTGCGGAGCAGAAAATGACGATGGTGATCGTGACACATGAGATGAGCTTTGCGAGAGATGTGTCGGATCAGGTGCTTTTTATGGATGCGGGATATGTTCTGGAACATGGAAGTCCGGAGGAGGTCTTTGGCAATCCAAAGGAGGAGAGGACGAAACAATTTTTGGCGGGGTTTTTTGCAGGGTGATGAGAGACCAAAGGAGTTGAAGCGGGCTTGCCCGCTTTGTTTTGTGCAGGAGGATGGAAATGATTCGAAAACAGATACAATTTTACGGACGGGTACAGGGAGTAGGATTTCGCTATCATGCAAAGCATGCTGCAGATTCCTTTGGGCTTACGGGCTGGGTCAGAAATGAATACGATGGTTCCGTGCGAATGGAGGTGCAGGGAGAGGAGGAGCTCGTGGACCGCATGATCCAGGCACTTGACGAGGATCGGTATATTGATATACGGGATATGGAGATAAAGAGTTTATCTGTGGTGGATGGAGAAAGGAAATTTTTAATAACCTATTAGTGCTGCGCCATACACGAATTACGTTTCCTCTTTGTTTTCTGGCGAAGCTTGCTTGTCAAGTGCCTAAGATAGTGGTAGAATCAGAAAAGATGAACGGAATCGGAAAAAAGACAAGGGGATCAGGGTTATGAATGAAAATGCGTACAATTTGGCACTGCTTGCGGTACAGGAAGTAAAGAAGGCTGTGACAGGAAAAGATGATTGTATTACGAAAGCACTGGCTGCCATTTTAGCAAAGGGGCATATTTTGATCGAGGATGTGCCCGGTGTAGGAAAAACTACGCTTGCGATTGCTTTTTCTAAAGCAATGGCTTTAGAAAATCACAGGGTACAGTTTACACCGGATGTGATGCCGGCTGATATTTTAGGATTTCAAATGTACGAAAAGGAAAGCGGAATGTTTCACTATCATCCGGGAACCATTATGTGCAATCTTTTTTTAGCAGATGAGATCAACCGCACTTCACCGAAAACACAGTCTGCACTTTTAGAGGTGATGGAGGAGGGATGTGTTACCGTGGATGGTGAAAGTCATCAGGTACCAGAGCCGTTTATCGTGATGGCAACGCATAACCCGAAGGGAAGTGCCGGAACGCAGCTTTTGCCGGAATCTCAGCTTGACCGTTTTATGATCTGCATGAGTATGGGATATCCGGATGTGGAAAGTGAGATAGCGATTGCGAAGGGAAAGAGCGTCAGAGGAATGGCAGAGGATGTAAATTGCATGATGGGGCAAAATGAACTGGTGGCTTTATGTGATATGGTAGAGGAGGTTTTTGTAGCGGATCGGGTATATAGCTATATTGTGGATCTGTCTGGTGCGACCAGGGAAAATTCTTATATCGATTTAGGACTGAGTCCACGTGGAACGATTGCCTGTACACGAATGGCCAGGGCATGGGCTTTCCTTCAGGGAAGGGATTATGTGATACCGGAGGATGTGGCTGAGATTTTCCCGGATATTGCAAAGCACAGGATCATTTTAAATACAAAAGCACGCGTAACACATATTTCCGCAGATGCTGTTATAACGGAAATCCTATCCTCTGTGCATCAGCCCGCCTCTTATGAAGGAAGGACGGTGCATCGTGGTTAGCTGTGTCCTTTTTCTTCCCATGCTCTTTCTGCTTTTCTATGTGGCAGTGATTTATTCCAGCAGGGCAATGCTTTTCTTTGCATTTGCAGCAGGAGTGCTTTTGACTGGTTCCTTTTTTTATCTTTTGATGGAATATATATGTCTTTTAGGAAGAGTGAAGATACCGATTTCTGTGACGGATACAGGTAAAGCAGTTCATGTACAGATACAGCTTAGGAATAAGGGAATCCTTCCTGTCTTTCGTGCAAAGCTTTTATTAGAGGTGGAAAACACCTTTGACAAGAAAAGAACCGTCACAGGGCAAAATGTATTTCGGGTTCTTCCCGGAGAGAATCAGGTGGAATTTGATCTGATACTGGAGCAGCCGGGAAATTATGAGGTGCATTTTCAGAAAATCCGTATTTATGATATGACTGGTTTTTTTTATACCTCGAAGAAATTTTCATCCAGGGAAAATATTCAGGTCATGCCGCAGATAGAGCCAATACCGGTCGTCCTGACACATCCGGTGAAAAATTTTTTTGGTGATTCGGATATCTATGATGAAGAAAGAGGAGGGTATGACAATAGCGAAACCTTTCAAATACGACCATATATGGCGGGAGACAAGCTGCAGAGCATTCATTGGAAGCTGTCGGCAAAGGCAGAGGAGCTGATGGTGAAGGAGAGCTCGCTTCCGAAAGCATGCCCTGTGGTTCTTTTTTTGAGCTACAGACCAGAAAAGAAGAAGGGGAATTTCGGACTGTTTTTGGAGCTGGGAGCATCCTTGTCCTTCTCCCTGATGGACACAGGATGTCCGCATTATGTGGTTTGGTATGAGGAGCAATTGCGTGATATCACTCGTATGCGTGTAGACGGGGAGGAGAGTTTTTATCTTTTTTTAAGTTATTATCTCAGGAATCAGGGAGGACAGACTTCCGAAGATATCCGTGTTCTTTATGATGAGAAATACCGGGCAGAGAGATATCTGCACTCACTAAAGCTTACGGAAAAAATAGAACTTTTTAAAGACGGAGAGGAAATCTTTAAGATCCATGCAGATATGGTGAAGCAGCATTTTGGGGGATTGGAAATTGTTTTATAAGAATCATAAGAAACAGGAAATTGTTTGGAAATCAAGGGAAGAAGCAGAAAAACAGGACATTATTTTTTCGCCTGTTTTAGAGGGAGGCTTTACATTAACAGCGGCAGTTCTTTTTCTTTTTTGTATGAAAAAGTGCATCATGCTTCTTTTTCCTGCGCAAAAATTTCCTGTATATTTTATGATTTATTCCTTTTATGCAGTGTTTCCTGCAGTTTGTTTTATTGCCTTGGGAAAAGGTCTGTTCATGGCATATAAAAAACAGATCTATACAGGAGTTGTGCTTCTGTATGCGGGGGCTGTTTTTTTCGCGGCGTGGAAAAACAGAGCCCATCTCTTTACGTGCAGCATCAATCTTTTTGAAAACTATCTGACACAGGTAAATGTGTATTATAAGGTTCATATGACTGTGGGTGGAAATCCCAAGGTGCCCGATAATCGTTTTGGAATTTTATTTTGGGGAATTGTAATATACTTATTCTATTTGATATCAGGAGAGATACTTTCGAAAAAATATCTTTTAGGTATGCCGCCTGTATTTTTCCTTTTTCTGCTTCTGGCTGTAGGAAAAGCACCGGATTATTCCTTTTTTTCCTGTCTTTTTTCGGGAATCATGATTCTGTCTTTTCGAGGCTTTTACAGGCTGGATGAAATTCGGTGCAGATTATTAAAAGATGACACGGGGAAAAAATCTTCTTACATGCGGTTTGTTACTTTTTCTGCATTTTTTTTATTGGTCATAGGACTTCCGGTGCTTTCCGGAATTGTATTTGCAAAGCCTGCAGAGAAGCTTATGAAATATGTATCGGATGCCAAAGAATTTCAGATGGAATTAGAGAATAACGTAGAGGATTTTTTGGTGACGGATTTTAACAGCGGAACAGAGACCGTAGATAATAAAACACCGAATTACAGGCACAAAGAGGTGTTAGAAGTTACCGTCACCGGGAAGGCTCCGAGAGAAAATCAGTATTTTCGGGATTTCTTTGGGATGGAGTATGAAAATGGAAGCTGGTATACGGATGAGGATATTTTTACGGAAAAGTGCGAAAGATCCGGTTATTCTGTGCGGGAGCTGTCTGATTTTTTGGCCTTTCCTGCAAATTCCTATTTTCAGAAAAAGAAATACGGGGAGAAGGATTTTGAAGCTTCGAAGATTGAGCAGAGAGAGGTTACGCTTTCCTATACAGGAATGCGGGGAGGTCATGTACATCTGCCGTATATGCTCGGAGAAATAAAAGAAATGGAACATCCGGAATTTGAGCAGGATGCTTCTTTGAAAAAAAGCAGATTTCAAAAAAAATATCAGTTCTCTGTCTGGGATCCATCCTATTTTGAAGATACGACATTGTCATCCTTTCTGCATTATGATGAGATAGAGGCTCTTTATGAGCAGAAGGATGAAAAGGAAAGGGAGTGGCAGAATTGGTACGATCAGTACGTAAAGGAGCATTATCTGAATGCACATTCTGTAGAAATTCCGGAGATTTTATCGATTGCTTCGGGGTTGAAAGAACTTTTAGAGTTCAGGTGGACAGGACAGGATGATACGATGATTGACATAGGGGTGGATTCTGTTTCTCTGTCTGCCAGAAAGGATTTCGATGATCTGGATATTTTTTCAGACGAAATTTTTGATGGAGATTCAGAGTATGAGAAAATAGGAGTTTGGCAGATTACAGATTTTGTGCAGTCGTATTTGAGACAGTTTCAGTACAGCCTGCAGTTAAATGAGATTTCTGCGGATACGGATCCTTTGGAGTATTTTTTGTCGATAAGTCATGAGGGGTACTGTGCCCATTTTGCGAGTGCAGGTGTTCTGATTTTAAGAGCGATGGGAATACCGGCACGTTATGCGACAGGATATGTCGTGTATCCGAAGGATTGGCAGAAAAATGAGGACGGAAGCTATACGGTAAAGATTTTAGACAGCAGCGCACATGCATGGGCAGAGGTGTATTTTGAAGGGATTGGCTGGATTCCTGTAGAGATGACACCAAATGGCGGAGAAAGTATCCAGGTGGAAGAAA
Source organism: Lachnospiraceae bacterium (assembly GCA_017476305.1). GTDB lineage: Bacteria > Bacillota > Clostridia > Lachnospirales > Lachnospiraceae > Butyribacter. Next base: position 4,748 of record JAFVAA010000533.1, on the reverse strand, counting down.
ATGAGGAGAATCAAGACAGAAAGAAAAGTACTTCGGAAAAAGAGAAGCAAAAGATAGAAAATGAGCCGGAGCAGACAGAAGCACCGAAGGAAACGGGAGCACCTGCCACGAGTGCTGTACCACCTACGGCAGACCATGGAAATGTAGACTCTGGAAAAAATGATTTCGCCAGGATAGGTTTTGGAAACGGAGGGATGGATGTCTCTTTTGTCAGGGGGCTTTTCGGGATTCTTTTTGGTGGAGCGGCAGTTTTTTTCATTTGTCTTTGGCTGTGTGGCAGGAAAAGAAAACAGAGTATATCAGAGGCACTTAGGAGTAATCGGAACCAGGCGGCAGTAGATAGAATGAATCGGGTGATCTACCGGAGGTTATGCAGAAAATGTCATATCATAAAACGGCATATGACAGATGCGGAGTATGAGCATTTGCTTCGGGTGACTTATCCGGGAGAGGATTGGAAGGAATTTATGCGGATCGTGAAAAAGGCAAGCTTTTCAATGGATGAAGTAACAGAAGAGGAGGTGGCATTTTGCCACAGGATTTATGAGAAATATTTTTTGGGAATAAATGGTAACGGATAAATATTGACCGGATACGCCTGTGTATGTGGGAGCAAAAATGAAAAAACAGGGATTTCCGGGGAAAAATGCAGGAAAAGAGGAGTGACTATGGGAAAGTTATATTTTGTGCGGCATGGACAGACGATTTGGAATGTGGAAAATAAAATCTGCGGGGCGACGGATATTGCACTCACAGAAAAGGGACATGAGCAGGCGGTGGAAACGGGAAAGAAAATTTTAGACCAGGGAATCCGGGCAGATGAAATTATCTATTCCCCTTTAGTGCGTGCGAAGGATACGGCACTGCATATTTCGGAAATCACGGGAATTCCGGCGAGAGAGGAGATTAGGCTAAAGGAGCAGAATTTCGGAAAATATGAGGCGACGGCAAGGAATGGAGAGGAATTTAAGCGGGCAAAAAGCCAGTTTGTCAATCATTATGAAGGTGGAGAATCCATGCTTCAGCTGGCACAGAGGATTTATAATCTTTTAGATGAGGTGACGGCAGCAGAGAAAACTTATATTTTGGTAGCGCATAATGGAATCGCGAGAATGGTACAGTCCTATTTTCATGATATGACAAACGAGGAGTTTGGAGCTTTTGGAGTGGATAACTGTACGGTTTTAGAGTATCGGTGGTAAAAAAAGCAGGGATGATGAAAAGTATATCATTTTCGGAGAAATTAACGGCTGTATGACTGGTATTAAGGGAACTTGGTACTGGTCATTTTTTTGGAAAAATTTTTATGAAAAATTTTTTTCCAGAGCTATAAAAATTCTTTTTGCGGTGGCCTAATAGATAAAGGCAAAAAACAGGAGGTGAAATTTTGATTTTGGCTATCAATCATAACGGGAGGGAGGAAATCTGCGTGGATCCTGGGAAAAATCCCGAAACAAAGGCAGAATGCGTGGCGGAGCTTTTTAGGCAGTACAGCGATGAAATCCTCCGTATGTGTTTCCTGTATCTAAAGGTTGCAGATTCTGAAAAAACAGGACTCTATAGTACCGGTATCGGTTATTTTGAAAAGGATAAGGATAACCGCGCACTCAGGATAACCTTCGGGTATTGGGAAAACGCAAAGGAGGGAGCGGTTTTCCGTTTATCCGACCAGAAAATCCGTGTACATTATGAAATGTCAGGAGAAAAATGGCGGGATACATTTCTTCCGGTTCATGATTCCCTGAAAAAGGCGGTATACAGGCTGGTACCCGTATCGGATGAAAAGCCGGAATATGAAGATTATTATATTCCAAAGCATCTGGTGATTTCCGAATATTCTTTTGTTATCCTGGGAGAAGATATCAATACCATTGTCCCGCCGGAGGATAGAAAAAGAAACGGGACTTATCGCCTGTGGGGAGAGCCGGCATGGGATATCGAATGTACGGATAAGATAACAGAATATACGGATGATTATCTGGACTATGTCATGCTTGGAGAAAAAACTCCCGATGAGGCATGGAGCAGGTGGGGAGAACGTGACAGGCATATCTGGCTCTATTCCAAAGGTGGAAAAGAAGAAGCATATTCTTTAGGGCTTTGGGAACTCCTGGCTTATGAGAATGAGGATACGGAGTATAAGGATATCTGCATTTCAGGTGATACTTTTTTGGATGAGGCAGAGAAAGTGACACATGGAAATGAGACCATTTATAAAAATGTTCCGGTCCATGTGGAGAATTTAACGAAAATGAAATACCACGGGGTAGAATACCGTCTGGAAAAGGTGGAGGATCAAAAGACACTGGAGGCATTTTTAGGAACGAAAGAACCATAAAGGTTGGTAAAAATTAAATATTTAGTTGTATTTCGGGATAAAATCCTGTAAAATGTGAAATGAGAAAATTTTATATTTTGCAGGATTTTTCGTTGACTATAGCATAAAAATGTCCACGCCTTTTGGACATCATGGTGTAATATATGTACGAAGCAAGAATTGAAAAAATATACTGGAGGAAATTCATATGGAACAGGAGTTATCCTTTTCTTCTTTTCACTACTTTTTCAGTGAACATGGTTTTTATGCAGAGCCGGTAAATGAACCGGAGACAGAGGGAAATACGCTTATAGAGCCACCGGATGAAAAGGAAAGATACCGGATGCTTTATCAGAGTGCTTTTAAACAGAAACCAAAGGGTGTGGATGCGACAGGTCAGTTCCTTTTGCAGCTGGCTTCCGGGTTTATAGAGGATCTGACCAGAGAACCGGATCTGGAGCTTTTGCGGGAAAATATCACATTAGACCTGACGGATGAGAAAAAAGGGAATTTTCTTTCGCAGATTCCGTTTGCACTTGGCTCTGAGTTTGTAGATGGAGAATGGCTGGAAAATATTTATAAAAATCTCTGTTCTGTTTTCTCGGAGGATATCAAAGGATACGATGGAACAGTGGCATTTTATCTGGCAGAGAAAAGCCAGACTCTGTCCGTGCCGGAACGCATCTTTTTTCATCTGGTGGAAAATGAAAAGGATGAAGTATATCCCTTTGCATTTTTAGCGACCTATGGGACGAAGACTGATGAGGGAAAGATTAAGCATGTACCTTTACAGTATGCACTTACAGAGTATGCGCATAGCAATGAACAGCTTTTAAAGCTTTTATCCTGTCTGGATAAGGTGGCTGAGGTATCGGAAATAATTGACGGGTTTGTGAAACGGGGAGAGCTTTTTCATCCTCTGCGCCTGACTTCGGAAGAGGCATTTCAGATTTTAACGGATTTACCGAAAATCGAGAAAGCCGGGATTATCTGCAGAGTGCCAAACTGGTGGAAGAGAAATGCAGCCTCCGTATCGGTTTCCGTGAATTTGGGAGAGGAAAAACCGGCCTATGTGGGGCTGGAGACTATCCTGGGAATGAAACCCTCTTTATCTGTGGACGGGGTTTCTCTTACGGAGGACGAGGTGAGGGATTTACTAGAGCAGTCAGAAGGTTTGGCATTATTAAAAGGAAAATGGGTGGTGGTGAATCATGAGCGGCTTAGGAGGCTTTTGGAAAAGTTAGGCTCCTATGAAGGGGAAATGACACTTTTAGAGGCACTTCGCGGAGGCATGATGATTACCGGATCCGATGAAACAGTGGATGCGGATATAGGTCCTTTGATTACAAATGGCTCCTGGCTTTCAAACTTTTTGTCCGATATCAGAAATCCCTCACATCTAAAAAAGACAAAACCACCGGCAACCTTTAAGGCAAAGCTGCGCCCATATCAGTCGGAGGGATATGAGTGGTTAAGGACTATGGACAGCCTGAAGTTCGGGGCATGTCTGGCAGATGATATGGGACTTGGAAAAACGGTTCAGGTGCTGGCTTTTTTAGAAAATATGAGAAAGAAAAATAAACAGGCAAAGGTACTTCTCATCGTACCGGCATCCTTGATTGGAAATTGGAAGAAGGAAGCGGAAAAATTTGCACCTGCCATGTCTGTTTCCATTTTCCATGGACGTGGTGCGAAGCAGATGGATGAAGAGATGAAGCGTGAAGAAAATATCTCCTTTTTGTCGATTACCACCTATGGGATGACTGCGAGGATGGAAGGTTTAAAGGAAAGAACATGGGACTGTCTGATATTAGATGAGGCGCAGGCAATCAAAAATCCTGTTTCGAAGCAGACCAGACAGATTAAGCAGATTCAGGCAAAGATGCGGATTGCCATGACGGGAACACCGATAGAAAATGATTTGACAAATTTGTGGTCCCTTTTTGACTTTTTAGATAAAGGTCTTTTGGGAACTTCTGCAGAATTCAGGGATTATACAAAAAGATTAGTGAAGCATCCGGAAGGATATGCGAAGCTAAAAAATATGATTGCCCCTTTTATGCTCAGACGGGTAAAAACAGATAAAAAAATTATTTCTGATCTGCCGGATAAGGTGGAAAATATAGATTATGTGACATTGTCAAAGAAGCAAAAGGTTTTATATCGAAAATACATTCATGATTTAGAAATCCGCATAGAAGATGCAGACGGGATAGAAAGGCGGGGGATTGTCCTTGGGGCACTTTCGAAGTTAAAACAGATCTGCAATCATCCGGATCAATATCTGGGGCAGGAAACCTATGAAATGAAGGAAAGTGGAAAATTTGAACTGTTAAAAGAGCTGTGCATGAGAATTTCTGAAAAAAGAGAGAGGGGGTTAGTATTTACACAGTGTAAGGCGATTACTCCATTTTTAGATGAATTTCTGGGT
>JAFVAA010000532.1 GCA_017476305.1 Lachnospiraceae bacterium | reverse complement strand
GGAATATATCCATTAGATGGAATAGTAGAAAACAAAGAAGAACAAACATTCCCTGTTAAAAATATTTAAATTTGTCCTTGACAAAGGGTACAGTTTACTCCCACATCCCCGGCTCTGAACGCAAAAAAGTGCCGCCAGTCTCCACCGGACCTCCGTCCGTTAGAAGCTGATAGCACCTTTTCTGCTTTCCAGCCGTATGATGTTATAGGAATGGTATAGGAGTGTTATAGGAATCTGCCCACTCTGTTATAGGAGTGATACAGGAATGTTATAGGAATTTAAACGGAAACCCTCTCGATACAGATGTGGTAATCCACTTTCTCAAACCGGAACGATACTTCCCTGTTCCTGCCAAGATAGCGGATGAAATCATCTTTTTCATCCCCGAACCTTGTCAGCGGCAGACCGGCAGATAAGAGGATCTTTGCCGTAGTCATTCCCCGTTCTTTCAGTTCCTTTGCGATACCTGCGAGTGTCAGCAGATAATAGCTGTCATCCGATACTTTGTCCTCTTTGACCTCCATCCGCTTTGTACCGACCTTGTAATACTTCCCGTCATACTCCAGCACATTATCATACAGTGCCGGCTCCGTGGTGATCTCCTTAACACCGGAGATAAATGAAGTATGCTTTGTCTTGCAGAAATTCCACCCATGATCGAAACCTATCGGTGTGATCTTCCTGATTTCGTCAATACTATCCATCTTTCTATGCCTCCTTTTCATGTGCCATACGCTCCTTTCTGCTGCCGGGCAGATTTGACGCCACCCGGCAGACTTTCCTAACCTAATACAAGGTTCAACTCATTCAATACATCTTTTGTCAGATACATGGCCCTCTCTACCGGTGTATGTTCCCTGTCTGCCCACAGATAGATGCCGTCTGCATCCTGATTATGCCCACGGAACACCCACCGGTCATAATCCATCTGCTCCATATCTTCCTTTAATTCATCAATCCCGCCTATATATGCAGCCACTATAACTTCCATTTCCATATAGTCATTTCTCTTTCCTGCCCTCATAGCCTGCTGCCATATCTCTTTTATCTGCTCCGAGAAAATCTCACTGTCCGAAAACCTCATTGTGTCATTGATATTCAGTTCAGCCTCATAGTTATTTACGACTTCTGAATCATCCCTCACAGTTCTCGTTTCCAGTCTCATGATGTAATTCTTCATAAGCACCTGCCTCCTGTTCCTGTAATCTTGCTTTTTTCTCCCTATGCTCCTTTAAGATTTCCTTGATACAGAACCCGAAACAAGTGCCACTCCCATTCTCATACGGACACAATTTTCCATCATTCCTTGCACAAGGTTTTCTGTCCCTTGTCCGAAGATATGCCGGTTCCGGTTTGGGATCATACCGGCATATCCCATTTTCCATACAAGAATCAAAATCCCACTCATTCAGACAGTTGCAACAGCCATGTTGACGTCTGAACGCTTTTCTGATCTGTGTCTGTTCCGACCTGCTGTACCGTTTTCTTTTGTACGGACTAAACTGCTCCACTTTGCTCATTCTGCCTGCCTCCTTTTTCCCACAAAAAAAGTAGGACCAGATTAGCGTGACAGATTTCTGCCAAGTCAGAGCTAATTTAGTCCTACCTAAAATTACAAATATTCAGTTTTTACCTATCCCAAACACACCACCTTAGAACCTGACAGGTCCCTGACCAGCCATGTGATTAGAATATTAGATTTTGAATGTTGCAGCGCTGCCCTATCCAATACCTCCGGTAAAGTTGGTATAAAAATAAGGACTAAATT
>JAFVAA010000531.1 GCA_017476305.1 Lachnospiraceae bacterium | reverse complement strand
TAGACCTTGCAAATGAGTTTACGACCATGATTATAACCCAGCGTGGTTTCCAGGCGAACTCCCGTATCATCACGACATCTGACAGCCTTTTAGAGGAGCTTGTGAACCTGAAGCGTTAATTGCTGCTTTTTTAATCTGCTGTTCTTGATTTTTTGTTAATGTGAATTATAGTTTTTTGCGAGGATAAAGGCTGTTATGTAATTTGGCACTTTATCCTCGGCTTTTATTTTACGTATACCCATATTTTTTATTATTTTGTTTTTTAATGCTGGAAAGGGGATTTTTATTGAGAATTTATTTAGATAATTGTTGTTATAATCGCATATTTGATGATAGGTCAAATATTAAAAATTATCTGGAGCGTGAAGCAGTTCTTATCATTATGCAAAAAGCTTTTGAGGGGGAATTTGAATTAGTAGGATCTGATATACTTGAAATTGAAATATCTAAGATACATAATCCTTTTAAAAGGAAAGATATAAGTGGAATATATCATGTTTTATTATCAGATACTATATTTATTAGCACAGATATAAAGGAAAGAGCTATTGAAATCCAGAAACTATCAAATATCAAAGCATTCGATAGCCTTCATCTGGCTAGTGCTGAATTTGGTGCGGATATTTTGATAACAACGGATATTAAATTTTTGAGAAATAGTCAGCGGATGAAGACGAATATAGAAGTGAAAAATCCGATTGACTTTGTTATGGAGGTGTTTGCTTGTGATACGGACGATTGATATTAAAAAGCCAAGTGAAGTACATCAATCTGGTACAGAGGCTTTGGTTAAAGCTTTAGGACCAATTGGGATGGCTAGATATTTGGAAGAATACGACAATGGAGGAACGGGAGATTATACAAAGGAAAAGTATGATCAGCCTGATTTTTCAGTAGAGGAAATATTGGATATGAAAAAAAGATAAGTACAGTGGTTTACATTGTATGGATTGCACAGTTTTGCAGAAAGGTATTGAAATTGGTAGAATAGTACACCAAAGAGTAGCATGCTTTCTGTCAAAAACGTAGAAATAAAGCTGGTGGTGCGCAGTCTCTGGTATTCACGACTTATGAGATGAGCTGTAAAAAATCTGGCAGGGCTGTTAATCGAACGTCGTAAACCGCTCTGCTTGATTTTTCCAGGCGAATCGAATTGAGGGAATACCAGAGACTTCGCACTGCCAGTTTTAAACACAACCTTCAGGCAGAAAGCTCAGTAACCTTCCGGTAGAAAATGTGGGCACAACCTCTATATTAGCGTTTCTCCGAAGAATGAATATCATACTTTTCATAAAGCCTGTTTCTGGTTTCCGAATCTGAAATAGCCAAAGTAATCTCTTCATTCTGTCCTTTTTCCATAAGAATACCTATGAGTTTTGCAAGCTTATCCTCACCCTGCGTCTGGCCCTGCAAAATTCCCTGCTCGATTCCCTGTTTTAATCCTATCTGTATCCCTCTGTTTTCAATTACATCTAAAGCTTCACTCATTGTCCCTAACATGATTTCTCCTTTCTCTGCTTCTTTCGCAGCATCAAAAAAACGTTTGTCATTTGCAAGTACGGATAAAAGCTGCAGTACTTCTCTGATATGTACCACTTGTTCGGTAGAGCCTGTGTAGGTTCCTGTCCGCTGCATCTGTACGAAATAATCCGCGACAAAGCGGAAATCACTTTTGAATCGCCGTTTTCCTGTACTTTTTCCCTTCCGTCAAACATCAGGCTGTTTACAATGTCGGCAAAAACATCGTCGTAGGCTTCGAGTGCTTTTTCTGTCATGTCTTTTTCTGCCATAGGCAAAACTCCTTTCTGTAATGTAGTGGCAGGAGAGGACCGTGTCCACAAACATACAGAGTTCGAACGTAGATTCTATTTCAAGAAATATATTTTTTTGGTAATTTTTTCTTTCTTAAAAAAATATGAAAAAAACTTTTCTATTCTGCTGAGTTTATGGTATAATGGAATAGATTGTTATGGACGGACTGTAATAATCTTTGAGTTACGCTTAAAAATTCGATAGGAGGAGGGTTATGATTGATGTGACGAAAATGACCGGTAAGCAGATTACGATCAATTCAGATCTGATTGAAACCATAGAGGAAACACCGGATACGGTGATTTCCCTGACGACCGGGAAAAAAATAATTGTAAAAGAAAGTAGACAGATGATAAAAAATCTAGTAATATTATATAGGAAAGAGTGTAATTCTGCTCTTCCGACCGAATAAAAAATACATAAGGTGGTGTGAATCTTGGATATTACGACATTAATCGGTTTAATTGTGTGTGCTGCGTTCGTATTTTTGGGAATCGTTACAGGTAATGAGGGGTTTGCTGCACTTGGTCACTTCGGTGACGTAGTGTCCGTCTTCATTACATTGGGAGGTTCTATTTGCTGTATGTTGATGCAGGCAAAGAGCATTCCTGACTTTATTGCATGTATCAAGTCTTGCGGGATCGCCTTTAAAGTGCAGAATACGAATGAAGCAGAAGTGATTGGAAACATTGTTAATCTTTCCAATGTAGCCCGTAAGGAAGGTTTGCTGGCATTGGAAGAAATGGCAAATAACATTGAAGATGAGTTCTTGAAAAAAGGAATCATGCTGATTGTCGATGGTACCGATCCGGAGCTTGTCAGAAATATCATGGAGACAGAGCTTAGCTCTGTAGGCTCCCGTCATAGTGAAAAAATCAATTTCTGGGCAAACTGGGCAGGTATGGGACCTGCATGGGGGATGATCGGTACGCTCGTAGGTCTCGTAAACATGTTATATAACATGCAGGATATGGCTGCGATCGGACCGAACATGGCAGTCGCACTCCTTACGACTCTTTACGGTTCGCTTTTGGCGAATTGGTTCTGTACTCCGATTTCCTTTAAATTAAAGATGTTTAATGAAAATGAAATTGTGGTAAAAGAAATCATGGTAGAGGGACTTCTTTCTATTCAGGCTGGTGAAAATCCGCGTGTCATCGAAGAAAAGCTTAAGTCATTCCTTGCTCCTGCAGCGAGAGAAGGTATTGGTGAGGATGCAGGCGGTGGTGCTGCAGCTGCTGAAGGTGGTGAGGCATAATGGCAAAGGAGAAGGAAGAAGAAGAAATCAAAACCGATGGTTGGAAAGACACATTCTCCGACCTGATGAATCTGCTGCTATGCTTTTTCGTGCTTTTGTTTTCCATGTCAAATGTGGATGAAGTGAAGTATGCAGAGTTAGTTGCTTCTTTATCGAACAGCTTCAGTATTTTTTCCGGTGGTATGAGCTCTATGGGAGAGGGAAATTTGATTTCTGCCGGTGCGACGCAGCTTAGTAATCTGGATCAGTATTATACCGATATGGGTAAGGCTTCCGAATCGGAGGAAGAATCGGATCCGATGGATGAATATAAGCAGGAAATAGAGGCAAAGAAGCAGAGCAGTACAGAATCTACGTACAGCGATATGGTAGATGCTGCGGAAAATGCCAGGGTAGTAGATGATATAGATATAAAGATGGATACAGAGGGATATAATTATGTCATGATTTCCTTGAACGGAGGAATCCTTTTTGAATCGGGAAGTGCGAATATCCAGGCTGGCGCGAAAAATATTTTATCCAGAGTAGCCAGCATTTTGAAACCGTATAATGATCAGGGCAGAAGAATTAAGATAGAGGGGCATACCGATAGCGTTCCGATTCGAAATTCTGCATTTAAGAGTAATCTCTGGCTGTCTACTGCGAGAGCGACAACGGTTTTGGAGTATCTACAGGAAAAGATGCACACAAAGGGAGAGCATTTGGAGGCATCGGGACGAGGGGAACTTGATCCGATTGCCAGCAATAAAACTGCTTCCGGCAGAGCGAAGAACCGTCGTGTAGAGATAAAGATCTATACGGATACGGAATAGACAGGGGGAAGGATAGAAGATGAAGAAAAATTTAGTAGGCGTAGTTGCTGCACTGATTGCTGTTGTGGGTTTGGTGTTCGGGATTCTTTCCTTTGTCAAGGTGCAGAAGAGTACATCTCAGATCGACGAGCTGTCAGCTAAAATTGATGTCCTGACGGGAAATATAGAGGATATAGCGGATTCTGTCGATCTGGAGATAGATACATCTGTGGAGCAGGACGGAAAGGGCGGAGTCACGATTGCGGATATGGAGCCTGTGAAGGTTTCGTTTACGTCAGCAAAGACCTATAACCTGGTAAATGATGGATCAAAGAAAGAGCGTTTTGCAAAGATGTCCGGCTATACTCTGTATTTAAATAAAAATGCAGATGATTTTAGCGAGATCAAGGCAGCTTTGGATGCAGATCATGCGCAGATCGACGGAGTGATTTCTGAGGTGATTTCCAGTCATACATATAAAGAGGCAGAGACGGATCTGGTAGTAAAGGAATCTTTAAAAAAGATAAATAAGCTGTTGGGTTCTAAAATTGCTGTGCAGTTAGTGCTTGATGGTTATGTAAGGAACTAATATGCAAATACAGAAAAATAAAGAGGGAAAGGCGTAGAAAAATGAAAAAAAATATTTTTACTGTGCTGATTTTGGCACTTACTGTGATTAATGTGGTTTTGACTGCTGTGTTGTTTTTTGTAATGCTTCCGACGTTTCAGAAAACGAATACACTTTTGACGGATGTAGCCGCTGTCTTGAATTTGGATTTGGATGCTGATTCAAAGGCTGGTGCAGATGCAGACGTGACCATGTCCGATATGGAACCGATCGCGGTGACCTGGGAATCTCAGCAGACCTACAACTTAAAGGCAGATGACTCCGGAAAGGATCATTATGCAATGATGAAGGGATATACATTATATTTGAACAAGAATGCAGAGAATTTTAGTGAAGTGCAGGAAAGACTTACGAATGATCATGCACAGATCGATGGTATTATTTCCTCTGTAATTTCAAAGCATACTGCTGCAGAAGCAACACAGGATTTGATTATAAAGGAATCTTTGGAGGAAATTAATAAGCTTTTAGATTCTAAAATTGCTGTTCAGCTTGTGCTTGATGGCTATGTAAAGCAGTAAAGGTGTTGAAAAGCAAAAAAAACTTTGCTTTCCAACGTAATGCAAAAAAAACTTTGCATTACGTGAAAAATATGATATGATATTCTAGTATAGAAACTGAATCCGTTTCAGAGTTGTGCAAATGAGGTTCAGGTGAGAGGTGAAAGTTATGGGAGATACTTTATCTCAGGCAGAGATAGACAGCCTTCTGAATGCGCTTAGTAGTGGTGAACTTGCTCCGGACGAGCTGGATGATACTCCGGAGAAAAGTGTGAAAAATTATGACTTTGCCAGACCTACGAAGTTTTCGAACGATCATCTGAGAACATTGAAGATTATTTTTGAAAACTATGGTCGTCTGCTTTCGACGAATCTGCCGGGATATCTGCGTAAGAGCGTGCAGGTAGAGGTGATGAATGCAGAGGCGAATACGTATTCTGAGTTTTCAAATGCGTTATCCAATCCTGTTATTTTGGGAGTGATCAATTTCGCACCGTTAGAGGGAAATATCATTGTAGAATTAGCCGCGAATTTAGGATTTGCCGTGGTGGATCGTATGCTTGGCGGGTATGGGAATCCGCTTGAAAAAAACAGGGATTTTACGGAAATAGAGCTTGTAATTCTGGAAAGGATTTTGGAAGTATGCACGAATCTTATGGTGGAACCGTGGGAAGCTGTGGAAGCGATCGAACCGCGTTTGGAACGAATCGAGACGAATTCACAGTTTGCGCAGTTCGTTTCTCCGAGCGAAATGACAGCGATCGTTACGATGAATATAAAGATTGGTGATATCGAGGGTTTGATGAATATCTGTATTCCTTATACTTGTGTAGAACCTGCGATTGATCGTTTGAATACGAGGTATTGGTATTCCTCACAGAAGGAGGATGATTCCGGTAAGTATAGGGATAATATTGAGGAAATGATTGATTTTGTTAAGATTCCTGTTCGGGCGATGCTTGGCAGAAGCTCGATTTCTGTAGCAGATTTTGCGAATCTGCAGCGTGGGGATGTTATCAAATTAGATACAAAGGTCAATGAAGAACTAGAGGTTTATGTAGGAAATATTAAGAAGTTTACTGCCTTGCCAGGCGCTGCTTCCAATGCTTATGCAGTAAGAGTAACTTCGGTGATAAGGGAGGAACAGTAAATTATGGATGGAATACTATCCCAGGAAGAAATC
>JAFVAA010000530.1 GCA_017476305.1 Lachnospiraceae bacterium | reverse complement strand
TTTCAAAACAGCAGTGTCTATTCCTTCAGATCATGGTACTGAAAAAGCACTAAGCCACTGACAATTGCTCTCTGCACGATTGTCAGTGGCTTAGTGCTGTACTGATTTATGCAAAGTCTGTACACATTACAACAGGCTCCTTTATTTTTCGCAGGATTGCTTATTTAAATAAGGTCTGCAGGATTTCCGCCCCGAAGAACGGAACGCAGTTTTGTATTTTTGCTTAAATCGATCTCCGTTATGAAATTATTCGAAAAATCCAATACTTCTAAAGCTGTATTCTGACTTACATCTAAGTATGCCAATCGAAAGCCGGAGCAGTCTAAAATCTTTAGTCTGGAATTTTGGCTGACATTTAGCGTATGATATGTGTTTGGATCCGGGGAAGGGGTGTTTTGTCTTCTTTCCTCATTTCCACCTAAAATTTCGTCATCCTCCAGAACCTCTTCGTCATCTTCCAGGATTTCTTCTTCGTCGTTCAGGACTTCATCATCCTCCAGGACTTCTTCCTCCTCATCCATGTCCTCTACTACTTCGTCATCGTCCATGTTTCCAGCTTCTCTGGCATCCTCTGAAACTGCATCTGCAGCCTCTGCTGCTTCAGCAGGCAATCCCCCACAGTACAGCTCCTCCAATTCCGGAAAAGCACTCATATCCAAATTTCTGATAGAAATCCCTTTTATATTCAGCATTATCAGATGTCCGTCTTTCCATTCCGAAACGGGTTCTGTCCCATTTGCCTGTTCGAGGATTTCCTTTAAGGCAGCTTCTTCCCCCGGATCCTTCTCAGGGGAGGTGGATGGTTCCAGGGTCGGACTTCCTGCAGGTGTCGCAGCCGGCTCTGCCGTTGGTACAAGGCTTGGACTTGTGGTCGGGCTTGCGGTCGGTGCTGTCGTGGAGCTTGTGGTCGGGGTTTCTGTCGGGCTAACTGCCGGACTTATAGTCGGGGCTGCTGTCGGGCTGAATGCCGGACTTGCTGTCTGGCCAACGCTTGGACCGGATCCGGAGCTTGTACCCGAATATGCTGCGGAACTTCCATATGAGCCTGTTGACAGACTTGCACCCGTATTTATCGCCGGGCTCACGCTTGGACTTGTGGTCGGACTAGTGGTCGGGCTCGCGCTCGGACTAGTGGTCGGGCTCGCGCTTGGACTTACCGCCGGGCTCACGCTCGGACTTGTTGCCGGACTCACGCTCGGATCTACCACCGGGCTGGTCGTTGGCGCAGGGCTTGCCGGAGCCATCGTCCATGCTCCCGGTTCTGTATTTGCTGTATCTTCCGAAACGGCTGTCGTTTCCTTTGGAGCAGTGCTCTTTACCGGTGCCGGTGTTTGCTTTACAGTTTTACTTTTTGCTTTTATCGTTATTTTATAAAGATATTTTTTCCTGCCCACCTTTGCCTGCAGCTTTACAGAACCTTTTTTCTTTGCTGTAATCTTTACAGTAGTTCCGCTCTTTTTGCTAAGAGTTACATTTTTCTTTCCGGATACGATGCTCCATGTCACTTTTTTTCCTGCTTTCTTTAGAGTGATGCTTTTCCCTACTGTCAGCTTCAGACTCTTTACCGGTGTGCTTTTTGCAGCCGCACCATTCTGCACAGGAAACAGAGACAGGATAAGTGCAGCTGTCAGCAGCTTTGAAAACCACTTTTTACTTCTTTTGATTACAGCGTATTTTTTCATTTTGATGCTCCTCTTTTCTTTGAATTAGAAATATTTTTTTAGGCACTGTGTAAATTTACCCTTTTTAAGCAGAAACCGTTGCATATATGGTGTTTCTGCCCAAAAGATGAGTAAATTTGTACAGTTCCTTATCCCTTTGTTCTACTGCAAAAGAAACATAGATTATTATAGTTAAATTTTCTCATTTTTTCAACATAAAAATGGACTTGCGAATGAAAATCTTGCAAAAACATTAAAACTTTTCTCTTCTTTAAATCGTCTTATCCTATGAAAGGGTAAGTTTTCCATAGCTGCCCGGCATCCTTGGTGCCGTGTGGCTGTGGTTCATCCTTCAAAATAAAATAGAAAAAATCCTTTATGAACATGCGATTAGAGCCGAAAAAAGAAGAGGAAACAAAAAATTTCGGTCTGGCTATTTTGACAGCAATGCTCTGGTACATCAGAAAGCAGACAGAAAGAGAATGTATTTCTGTGCCACCAGAGCTGCAGAAAGGACAAAAGAAAGGAAACATCATGAAACGAAGAAAATTTTTACCAATCTTACTGACCATCTCTTTACTATGCCTGTCAGCGGAAAGCGATATCCATATAATGAGGACAAATGCGGCCTCTGTGTCCGCTGATTCGACGGCAGGGAATTCCTCTGCTCCCGAAGCTGCTTTAGGAACGGCATCACCGGAAACGTCAGCTTCCCAAACGCCGGAAGGGACATCCGTGCCTTCCCTGGTACCGGCTGAGACTCAAACACCGTCACCGCATCCGCCGAAAACGCCAAAGCCGACTGGCGCGCCAAGGCCGACGAAAACGCCGAAGCCGACCGGCACACCAAAGCCGACGAAAACACCGAAGCCTGTCACGCTGCTAAAGAAAGTGACAAACGTAAAGATAAAAAGATATTCCACTACCGCTGCAGAAATCACATGGAAGAAAGTAAAAAAGGCAAAATATTACCATGTGTATGTCTCTCAGGCAAAAAAATCCGGATACCGGTTAAAAGGAGTTACGCAAAAGACACATTTTTTAGCCAAAAAGCTAAAGAATCATAAGAACTATTACTTTTACGTAAAAGCATGTAAAAAGAAGAAAAGATCTGCTACGGACAGCAGTCCTTCTGCGATAGTACATATAAAAACAAGGACTTATTCCAGAAAAGTTGTTTTTGGAGGAGATTCTATTACCACAGGACTTGCTTATTATACGAAAATCCCAATTACCGGAAAGGTGAGGGTCGTGGCGGCGATTGGACTGAACACCCGCTCCTTTTGTTCGAGGAGGGTTTTTAACGGAAGGACCGGGCTGCAAAAAACCATCCAGATAAAGCCGTATCGTGCCTATCTGATGCTGGGGATGAATGGTGCGAACTTTATGCAGCCAAACAGCCTGGTGGGGGAGTACCGGCATATTATACAAAGGATCAAAGCAGAAAGTCCGAATACGGATATTGTGGTATGCCCCGTTTCTCCGGTCAC
>JAFVAA010000043.1 GCA_017476305.1 Lachnospiraceae bacterium | reverse complement strand
CTATCAGTTCTTAATGTTTTCCTCTGTCAACGATCTTACCATTTTCCACAACAAGAATCTGATCTGCATTTCTTACCGTTTTGAGTCTGTGCGCAATCATGATTATTGTTTTATTCTTTGTAAGTCTTTCTATCGCCATCTGGAGCCTGTCTTCATTCTCCGGATCTACATTCGCAGTCTCTTCATCCAGAATAATGATTGGCGCATTCTTTAAAATTGCCCTTGCGATGCTGAGTCGCTGCTTTTCCCCACCGGAGAGATTCGCCCCTACTTCGCCCACCATGGTATTGTATCCATCCGGAAGTGCTTCAATAAAATCATCGCACGCTGCTTCCTTTACTGCCCGCACCACATCCTCATGCGTGGCATCCGGAGAGCCGAATTTGATATTATTCTCTATCGTATCAGCAAACAGATATACATTCTGAAAAACCATACTGATCTGATCCATCAGAGATTCAAGTGTATAGCTTTTAATATTTTTTCCGCCAATGCACACTTCTCCGGAATCCACATCCCAGAATCTGGCGATCAGATTACAAATCGTGGTCTTCCCGGAACCGGAATGTCCTATAATCGCCGTCGTCGTACGGTCTGCAATCGAAACACTGAAATCCGATAAAACCTTTTTATTTTAATTGTAAAAAGATACCTTCTTATCTTCCACCTCATTATTTCCGGTTGTAAATACAGTTCCGTTCTCGTCCATTCTCCCGATGGTTTCCGGCTTATTCGCTTTTTCCATGGATGATGTGAGAAGCCTTACGATTGCCATGGCACTTCCTGTCGAACTGATATGGGAAAATATCATAAAGGACATGACAATCATCATCAGGGCATAAACGAGTGACAGGGAGCCATTCAGATAAAACAGCACACTTTCTGTAATCAGTGCAAAGGTTCCTATTTGAAGCAATGCCTTCTGTGCTATGGTATATGGAACAAAAAATCCCTCCATCTCCGTATTACTTTTCCTGTTATATTCCAGCGCATCGGAAAGTGCCATATCCCCCCTGCCGCTTAAATGAAATGATTTTACTACGCTCATTCCCTGAAGCTGCTCTAAGACTGCGGACACCAGTTTTACTTCCGAATCCTGCCGCTTCGGTGCGATAGACTGCGATTTTTTCTCCATCATGGAGGATAGCAGCAGATAGATTATGTCCACAATCAGAACCACAATACCGAAACGGTAATCAAAAATCGTCACTCCGACCAGAAGCACGGCTGAAGTAATCAGCCCTTCCAGCATACGGATCAAAACCATCGGAGCCATTGTTTCAATATTTTCAATCACAGTTGTCATGGTCCCTGTCAGTTCACCCAGACTGTTCTCATTAAAATATCCCATCGGAATCGTCTTGATATGATCCGCTATGGATACACGCTTATTTGCAGCCATAAAATATCCGGCATGTGTCTGTTCCATCTGCGAAAATCCTTTTGCAAAACATGCAATCAGCACCCCCGCTGACACGAACAAAAAAGACTGCCATGCCGGGTCTTTTCCCGTAATGCCATTTACGATGGCAGTTATAATAACAAATATACCTGCCATCTCTATCATCTTGCCGATTCCGACAAGAAAACCAAACAGGACCGAGTTTCTTAAATTCCCTGATTCGCTTCCTGAAAAATTCCAGATATCTTTCATCACTTTAATCATATTGCCCCACCATCCTTTGCTCCGATATGTGCCTCCCACATGGCTTTATACAGACTACTCTTTTCAAGCAACTCGTCCTGTGTTCCCTTTGCCTCTATATCCCCATCTTTTACCAACACAATCTGATCGGCATCCGTAATCGT
>JAFVAA010000529.1 GCA_017476305.1 Lachnospiraceae bacterium | reverse complement strand
TGCATTACAGAACAGATTAGACCATACGATTGCAAATGCTGATAACATGGCAGAGAATCTGCAGGCATCAGAGAGCAAGATCCGTGACGTTGATATGGCTAAGGAGATGGTTACTTACTCAGCTAAGTCCATCCTTCAGCAAGCAGGTCAGTCTATGCTCGCTCAGGCTAATCAGGCTACACAGGGTGTACTTTCCTTACTTCGTTAATCGAAATAAAAGGGCATGTATACGAAGGGTTGACCTTTGGGTCAGCCCTTTTTTTCTAAAAGAAAACATGATGGATAGATATGGAGGCAGTTATGAGTACAGAAAAGGAATTGATTACTACCGGGATCGGGGAGCTGGAGGAAAATGTAACCCTTTTTTATCAGCAGAAGACCGGAGAGGCACTTAGAAAATTTTCTTCCGTTCTGGATCGGGTTTTGGAAATAGTAGATACTTTGTTTTTTTATAAAAAGGAACATGAAGACTTTGTTTTAGATGAAATCAGGGTAAAGGATACTTTGACGGAGGCGATGAATGCTTTAGATGACGGTGATATGATTCTTTTGGCAGATATTATCCAATATGACTTTATAGAATATATAGGGGAAGTAGCAGAAGCGATAGAATAAAGGAAACGGAGCATTCAATGATGGAGATTTATGAAAAGAATAGAGAGGTTATAAAAAAATGGTATCCGGAGATTCTTAAGGAGATGGATACTGAGGCTTCGGAAGAATACAAGGTTGAGAGCATAGAAGCAAGAGATGGGAATCCTGCTTTGCTGGTGGAAAAGGATGGGAAAAAATATCGTTTGAACAGTGCATATCGTCCGGTAAAGGAAGCGGAAAAATGGGCAGAGCAGTTCGCATTACAGAATATAGAGGTTCATATTTTTATGTTCGGTTTTGGAAATGGGATTTTTATCAGAGAACTTCTAAATCGTATGATGAAGGATGCAAATATATATGTATGGGAGCCGGACGTTAGTATTTTTAATGTAATCGTGAAAGATACAGATGTAGCGGATATTATTGACGAGGAAAGATTCCATTTATATCTCGGAGAAAAGGGATTAAAGGAATTAAAGGAGGTTATGCTCCGCAGGGTGAATTGGACGAATCTGCCTACACAGATCAGATGCAGCCATATAGGTTATGATAAATTATATGAGAAGGAATACCAGTTATTCCGGGAAGCGTTATATTATGTGAACCAGATGAGTACCGTGACCAGAAATACAAACGCGCATTTTGCGCACAGATCAGTAGTGAATACGATTCAAAATCTTCGCTATATGAGGCACAGTAATTATATTACAGAACTCATTGGGAAAATTCCGGAGGGGATACCAGCGATCATTGTAGCAGCTGGTCCTTCTTTAGATAAAAATATGGCTCTGTTAAGAAAAGCACAGGGGAAATCACTAATCATAGCGACAGATACTGCATTAAGGGTATTAGAAAAAAACGGGATGCCATATGATTGCATCATTACAGTGGATCCTGCGAAACCGGCATCGTATTTCACTTCTTGTCCGGGATGTAAAGAGAAACCACTGTTTTGTGTGACGCAGGGAGAAAAGGGCATTTTAAAGTTTCATACCGGAAGAAAGATCTGGGGGTCCGGTGCCTTGTATTTAGAGTGGCTGTATCTGCTTTTTGGCATGTATTTTCCGGAAACCGATCTGGGAGGATCCGTGGCTACTTCAGCTACTTTGACAGCTTTTCAGTTAGGAATTAAGGATATTATTTTAATCGGTCAGGATTTGGCATATGGAGAAACACATACCCATGCAGGCGGGGTAAACTCTCATATACGAAATGAGGGGCAGTATGTCCAGATGGTCGATGGTATCGATGGAAGAGAAGTTAAGACCAGAGGAGATTGGATCATTTATAGAGACTGGTATGAGGAATTCATCAAAAAGCAT
>JAFVAA010000528.1 GCA_017476305.1 Lachnospiraceae bacterium | reverse complement strand
GCGGCATTCCTTGCATAAATCTCCTGCTGTTCTGAACGGATCTGGTTCAGTTCATCCACAGCATTTGACCGGTAATCCAGAAGATCCTCAAAAGAATGGATGTGATTGTCACAAAGAAAAAGATATTCCCCCTGCAGCTTCTGTAATAACATAATATCCTTATAATACTTTGCCGCCTTATATCCAAAGCGGTACTTCTCCACGACACGGATTCCACGTATCTGATAATAATGTCGTTCCGGATAGGGATTCAGAGCAGAATGATAGTATTTATCTGTATTGAATGTCCTGACCGGAAAATAAACCTTCCTGCCCTGTGCCTCTGCGATAGTCTGCTCTAAATTGTCCTTTGCGTACCGCTTATCAATGGTATCCAGTCTGGCAAACCGCATCATGCCCGGCACTTTCACTGAGATAAGCATCCCCTCTTTCACGACATACCCAAGCGTCCTTAAAAGCCATATAAAATGGGCCGTATCTTCCGAAAGAGCCAGCAGGCACTCACAGTCCTCACGGATAAGATCATGAAATTTCATGTTCTTTTGAAATTCATTCCTCGGCACATTGGAAGGCTCTTTGCTGTACTCTGCCGGAACGGTGGATAACCCATGTTCCGCACAGAGTTCATTTGTAATCGGCTGGTAGATGCGTTTCCAATCACCTTTCTTATACTGAAACTTATAACCTGTGACCATGTTCACGCTGTTAAGCACGATATGTGCATGAAGCTTCTCCGTATCCGTATGCACCGCCACCACAGCCTCATACTCGTTGTGAAATGACCTCTCAGCAAATTTCATGGCAATTTCATACATTTGCTGCGGTGTCCCCTCGCCCGGCTTTAAGGAAAGGATAAAATGATAGCCCTGCCTGCCGCCTGTTTTTCCAAACATCTTTTTGGTTGCCATCATCTGTTCATACGTCCCGGAAGTCATGCAGTTGATACCGCCGGACAAATGCAGTTTGCCCAGCTTCTTTTCCTGTAGGATATAATCTATCGCATTATCCAGATGTGAGCTGACCACATTTTCAAAATCCGCTGACATATGAAGAACCTTTGTTATTGCCATCTGCCTGCCACCTCCTGCATCAGTTCCTTTACTTCCTCCATTTTCTCTATCACCCGCTCCACATCCCACTCCGAGATCCAGCCGTCAGCATTTGCCCTGTGTGCGATCTGGTTGATATTGTT
The DNA here is from genome assembly GCA_017476305.1 of Lachnospiraceae bacterium. Classification (GTDB taxonomy): domain Bacteria; phylum Bacillota; class Clostridia; order Lachnospirales; family Lachnospiraceae; genus Butyribacter. The sequence continues at coordinate 1,187 of JAFVAA010000528.1, read as the reverse complement.
CCCGATCCTTGAAATCTGATTGATGAAATCCCGTCTCTGCTCCGGTAATGAAACATCCACCATTCCACCGTTACTGATAAGCTGTCTGATATACTTGGATGGATTCATGCCACAAGCATGAGCCTTCTGCTCCAATAATCTATGCTCCTTTGCCGATAACCTCACCGTGAAATTCTTTCTCGGTTCAATCCCCTGTCTGCTTCTCCCCATATGATCACCTGTCCTTTCCTTATTATCCGTCTGTTTTGATCCGTATGCCAAAAATCTGATACCACTTTTTACGTCTCCTTTTGTCTGTCTCAATCAAACTGCCTGCACTGCACCTCACACTGCTGTCACTCCGGGATTTTCTGCAAACAGTTTTTGCCAGATACGTAAAACGCCTTGCGTTTTACACTGGTTAGGGAATCCTTCCCTAAAACCCTGATACAGATAAGAACACAAAAAGGACAGACACACAACCTGCCTGCCCTTTTTGGTACTGATTATTCTATTTTAGTATCGGAAATCACCGATTCTGATACCGGCTTTTTCATCCCTTTTGGCGAAATGAAAAATGCAACCAAATCCATCTGTTTCTGATACCAAACACTTTGATTCCGGTTTCAATCCCCCGTGAAAATGATACTCAGAACAGATCTGTGTCGAGAAACTCATTCTCCTCCACATCATCTTCTTCCGTCACCACTTCCATCTGTTTTGTCTGCTGCTTGAAATCCTCATTCCAACTTCTTTCATCTTTATTTACCGAAGCAGCCACACCAGAGGCTTGTGTTGCACCATTTTCCCCATGCACCTGATTCCCGGCATCACCATTCATCCCTGCCATCTGCTGCATAAATGCCATCCCTACCATTGTCGGGAGCATGGAAAACACCTTCTTCTCAATCACATCTACAATCCTGTCTGCAAAGGCATCTTCCTTCTCCCTCGTCTCAAAATAGGGATCAGCCTGCTTTTTCAAATGCTGGTCATAATAGGCATTCAAAGCCCTGACCACAAGGGCACTCTGAGATTTGCAGTTCAGTTCTTCCAGTTTATGAAGAATGTCCCATGCACGGTCATCCTCCTCCCGTTTCTCCTGAAACCGGATATTCGTTGTCCGCATAAGCACTCCCCCTGTCCTTACCGTTTCTCACGCTGCTGTTTTGATTTTTTCCTCAAGATCATATAGCAGTAATACTCAT
>JAFVAA010000527.1 GCA_017476305.1 Lachnospiraceae bacterium | reverse complement strand
CGATACAGTTTACATATAGATGCAAACTGTATCGTTATTTTTTCTTTTTTTTGCGGGGAGACTTTCGTTTCGCACAGGCGTAGTTCAAGATGGCAGAAACATCATCCCAGGATCTTTTGAACCTTAGCGCCCATCTGTTAAGACCACATTTGCAGCAAAAAAAGTCTGCCAGTTTTTTCTGAATCCACTTCATATGGCAAATCTCCTATACTGTAGAAAAGCAAAAATCAGGCTGCCTGATACCGGGTTCCTTAGGAACTGCGCAAAATCAAATCTACCATTTTTTGAGCAGAAACACTTGCATATATGGTGTTTGTGCTCAAAGAAGGAGTAAATTATTTATGCACGGTTCCTTACTACACATATATATTCGGCAAGCTATAAAAAATGCAAAAAAAAGCCCTTACCCAATAGACTGAACTATCAAACAAGGACCTCAGTGCGCGATCAGGGGTTCGAACCCTGGACACCCTGATTAAGAGTCAGGTGCTCTGCCAGCTGAGCTAATCGCGCTTAACATTATTAATTTTTCACAACGAAGCTAGTATACCAGACTTTGAAAGAAAATGCAACCCCTTTTTTAAAAAAATTTCAAACCTCTGCAGGAATCCCGTAACTCTTTCAAAATTAAAATCAATCCTTGATTTTTTCTGCTAAAACATCTAAGACCAATTGAATTTCATTCGCTGTTTTTTCTTCCCCCTTTTCTACGGCATTATTTTTAATAATAACCAGCATAGCCATAATCATCTTTATATCAGAAGCGGTCATAGGATCACTCTCCTCCTCTTTTTTATTTCATTTTCGAGTATACCTTATTTTCTATATCCACGTCAATACACTTTTATTAAAAATCGTTCACACTTCACGCTTCACGTAACGCGTTACACTACACGAGGCAGTGACATTTTTAGCCGACATACCGTAACGCCTAAAAATGCCACTGCAGCAAAAAGTTGAAATGGACAGGCGAATATGTTATTATGAGGACGGAAAATGAACACGTTTTGTAAATTTGTCAAATTTGTGTTACTATTTATTATAGAAGAAACTCATGAAGCAGGAGGTAAGTGCATGGGCAGTTTCAGAGATAATTTGCGTAAAATCGAACCATATGTTCCGGGAGAACAGCCGGACCTGCCGGATATGATCAAGCTGAAAACGAACGAAAATCCGTATCCACCCACTCCAAAGGTCAGAGAAGTGCTGGATACCTATGCGGAGGATAAACTCAGGCTCTATCCGGATCCAAAATCAGAGGCTCTTGTGAAGGCGATAGCAGAAATAAACGGGATCTCCGAAGAACAGGTCTTTGTCGGAGTTGGTTCAGACGACGTATTGGCGATAGCATTCATGACGTTTTTTCATAGCAAAAAACCGGTCTTATTTCCAGACATCACCTATTCCTTTTACGATGTATGGGCAGAGCTTTTCCGGATTCCATATGAGCAGATCCCGCTAAATGATGACTTCGATATGGTACCATCGGACTACTATAAAGAAAACGGCGGGATCGTGATCGCAAATCCAAATGCACCGACCGGTGTCTACCAGGGAATTTCCGTGCTGGAGGACATCATAGAGCATAACAGGGATGTCGCGGTGATTATTGATGAAGCCTATGTAGACTTTAGCGAAGAAGGCACTGCGCTGGAGCTCATCAAAAAATATGACAATGTACTGATTGTACAGACCTACAGTAAATCCCGCTCCCTGGCAGGCATGCGGATCGGTCATGCGATGGGGGGAAAGGAGCTCATCCAGGCGATGAACGATGTCAGGTTCTCCTTTAACAGCTATCCGATGACCAGGCTTTCCGTAGAAATCGGCGCAGCCGCTATCAAAGACCAGGCGTACTTCGAAGAAACCAGGAAGAAAGTGATTGCTACGAGGGAGTGGACAAAAAAAGAACTTGCCCGTATGGGATTTACCTTTCGCGATTCCATGACGAATTTCATCTTTGCAAAACATGAGACCGTGCCCGCGGAGGAAATATTTGAAAGGCTTCGGGAAAAACATATCTTTGTGCGCCACTTTAAAAAGCCGCGCATTTCGGACTATCTGCGTATTTCCATAGGGACAGACGAGGAAATGGAGCGGTTTGCAGAGGAGACGAAGAAAATCATAGAGACGAAGAAAATCATAGAAGCGAAGAAAATCATAAAGCCGAGAGAATCATAAAAACGAAGAAAATCATAAAAAATGGAGGGATAAAATGATTGCAAAAAAAATGGTAAAATACGTAGAGGGAAGCTCTGTAACACGTGCAATGTTTGGAGAAGGAAAGAAGATGGCGAAAGAGTTCGGACCGGAAAATGTCTATGATTTCAGTCTCGGAAATCCAAGCGTGGAGCCGCCCAAAGCAGTAGCGGAGCAGATGAAGGCGGTACTGGATGAAAAGAAACCGAACTTCGTACATGGTTACATGAATAATGCAGGGCATGAGGAGGTCAGACATGCCATAGCAGATTCTTTGAACAGGAAATTTGGAACTTCTTTTTCCGAAAAGAACATCATCATGACCGTAGGTGCTGCCGGAGGACTGAACGTGATTCTAAAAACGCTTTTGGATCCCGGTGATGAGGTGATAGCATTCGCCCCATATTTCAGTGAATACAATAACTACGTGGGAAATTTCGATGGTGTGATGGTTCCGATATCGGCGAATATTCCAAGCTTTCAGCCGAATTTAGACGAGTTTCGGGAGAAAATCACAGAAAGAACAAAGGCTGTCATCGTAAACACACCAAATAACCCCACAGGTGTCGTATATTCCGAGGAGACCATAAAAGAATTATCCCGGATCTTAGAGGAAAAGCAAAAGGAAATCGGCCATGCTGTTTACCTGATTGCAGACGAGCCATACAGAGAGCTTGCCTATGACGGGGTGGAGGTTCCCTATCTGACGAAATATTTTTCCAATACGATCGTCGGCTATTCCTATAGCAAGTCCCTTTCCCTGCCGGGAGAGCGGATCGGGTATCTGGTGGTACCGGACGAGGCAGATGATTTTGAAAATATATTAGACGCAGCCACTGTAGCTACCAGGATACTGGGCTTTGTCAACGCGCCGAGCTTACAGCAGCTTACGGTAGCGAGATGTCTCGAAGAGAAGACGGACATTTCTGCATATGACCAAAACAGAAAACTCTTATATGACAAATTAACAGAGCTCGGTTTTGAGTGTGCGAAACCGGAAGGAGCATTCTATCTGTGGGTAAAAGCAAAGGAGGAGGATGACAAAGCATTTGTCGCAAAGGCAAAGGAATTCCACCTTTTGCTGGTGCCGGGCAGTGCATTTATGTGTGCCGGATATGTGCGTATTGCATACTGTGTATCGCCGGAGATGATCAAACGCTCCTTTGGCGCATTTGAAAAACTGGCAGAGACATATAAGAACGGAAATTAAAAAGAAAACAGCCTGTACTTTATAACGAAGCACAGGCTGTCTCCTTTTATGCATCCCTTCAGGGAAAAAGCTGTCATCCACGGACGGACTGCCCGTAAATGGCACATATGCCGATGAACAAAAACGGATGCCCATGCTCACCGGCATAGAAACCGGAACTCTCGATATCACTTTTATGTGGCGTTATTCATAGTATATAAAAAGGTATCGTCGAATTTAACAGTAGGATAAAAGGCATTAATTCTTTTCATAACGAATCACATCACTGATATCACAATCCAACATATGGCACAACTGGTCTAACGTATTTAACGTAATACTCCGGTTATGCTTAAGACTGTCTAAAGTCCCCCGGCTTAATTCATATTGGGTCACTAATTTGTAAGTAGATATCTTCTTTTTACGAAGAGTGTCCCAAAGTGGATCAAATGTTATCATTTAACTCCCCCTTTTTAAAACGCCCCTTTTTGATCGAATTAAGCTTTTTGTTTGCCAATAGAATCATAGCATATACCCGGATAGATGAATATACCCGAAAAAATGGGTATAAGGAGAGCACCGGAAGCAAAACGAATGGGAAGATAAACTGCCATAAATAGTTTGACAATACTTTTTATACATGCTATACTACCTCTAAAACAGTTTAGTTCTATATGTTCCATTTCGTTCAGATTATCGATTATTTATAAATTTTTATTTCAGAACAGTTTCTGCTTTTATTTCACATATTAACAGAGCAGGAACAGAGTAAGGCTGACTCATAAAAAAAGACGATAGCTTCTGTGTTTCTGCGGTATTCAAAAAGGAGCAAAACCGTATGTGAGCGATTACCGGATCAACGTATTTGAGATTGCCTGGCTGAGGGAGGAGCAGGTGAAACTATTCCGGAGTGACTTTAAGATTGTAGCCGATTACTTTGTACAGATGCGGAAGAATAATCATTACATACCGTCAGAAGAGACTATCCTGCATGTGGATGAAGTCTTAAAAATGATGGCAGT
>JAFVAA010000526.1 GCA_017476305.1 Lachnospiraceae bacterium | reverse complement strand
GGGAGAAAACACTGAAGCCTGTTCCTCAGGTTGAGGATGAGCATACCTATGCAAAGCTTTTGTCAAAGGCGATAGGAGAAATCGATTTTTCGAAATCTGCTGAGGAAATCGAGCGCCTGATCAGGGGATTGAATCCATGGCCGAGCGCCTATACGTATATGGATGGAAAGCTGTTAAAAATCTGGGATGCTGAGGTGATCCGTGAGGAAAAGCTTTCGGAGCGTGAAAAGAAAACAGCTCCCGGATCAGTGGCAGCAGTAGGGAAGGAGTCTTTTTCCGTGCGTACCGGCAGCGGTATTCTCCGGGTGCTGGAGGTACAGCTGGAAGGAAAGAAGCGGATGAAGTCGGCAGAGTTTTTAAGAGGATATACCCTATTGCCTGAGAAAAAGTTTGGAAAGGAAGCGGACAAATGATGCGTGAGCATACAGCAGATACTTCCTCTGTCAGGAAAATGGCCCTGGATTCTCTTTTGGAGATTATGGAAGAACAGGCTTTTTGTGATAAGGTCATGTATACTGTGTTAAAGGAAAGCCATATGGAGAAAAGGGACAGAAGCTTTTATCGCAGGCTGGTAGCAGGAACCGTGGAGCGGACGATAGAGTTAGACTATGTATTGAATCAGTTTTCGAAGCTCCCTGTTGAGAAAATGAAGCCTGTCATTCGAAATATATTGCGGATGTCTCTCTATCAGATTTTATATATGGAAAAGATACCGGTTTCTGCGGTCTGTAATGAAGCAGTAAAGCTTACAGAGCAGAGAAAGCTGTATCGTTTAAAGGGTTTTGTCAATGGAATCCTTCGGACGGTCCTGAGGGAACGGGAGCAGATTTTTTATCCGAAGGAACTGGTTCCGAGGCTTAGTATCTGCTATTCTATGCCGGAATGGATTGTGAACAGATGGCTTTCGGAATATGGGGAGACGATTACGGAAGAAATCCTGGCGGAATTCTTATCCGAAAAGAAAGAAATTCCGATTCGTATGCAGAAATGCAGGAGTCCGGAGCAGGAAAGGGAGACAGGAAGGAAGGCTCTGGAAGCGGAGGGGGTTCTTTTGGAAAAAGGAGCATGGTTTCCATATGCGGCCCGTATCCGGAAATTTTCTTCCCTGGAGGATTTAGAGGCATTTCAAAAAGGGTATTTTTCCGTCCAGGATGAAAGCTCCATGCTTCCCGGAGAAATCTCGGGAGTAAAACGGGGGGATCTGGTGATTGATCTATGTGCAGCACCTGGTGGAAAGACCACGCATGCAGCAGATCTTTTACAGGGAACCGGAAAGGTGATTGCAGCGGATGTCAGCAGGGAAAAGCTGGCACGCATCGAAGAAAATATAGAAAGACTAAGGCTTTCCAATGTAGAGGTTCTTTTGAATGATGCGAGGGTATACAGGAAGGAGTGGGAGGAAAAGGCAGATGTCGTGTTTGCGGATCTTCCGTGCTCCGGTCTGGGCGTGATTGGAAAAAAGTGTGATATAAAATATAAAACACAGGAAAAGGATATTGCAGTGCTTTCCGGGCTTCAAAGGCAAATCTTAAAGCAGGCTGTGCGGTATGTAAAGCCGCAGGGGAGACTGATCTACAGCACCTGTACGATCGCCAAAGAGGAGAATGAGGAGAATGCACTATGGATTGAGGAGAATCTTCCGCTCAGGCGGGTTTCGATAGAAGAAATGCTTCCCGGGGCACTCCGGGGAAAGACGGGAGAGCAGGGATATATACAGGTCATGCCGAATGAAACGGGGACGGATGGATTTTTTGTATCTGCCTTTGAAAAATATGGATAAGCCAGGTGAGAGAGATGGAAACAGGGGAGAAGATAGACATTAAGAGCTTGCCGCTTGCAGAACTTGAGAACTTTGTAGGAGCATGCGGGGAAAAAGCGTTTCGCGGAAAGCAGCTGTATCGCTGGATGCATGTCGATTTAGTGAAGTCCTTTTCAGAGATGACGAATCTTTCGAAGGAGTTTCGAAAAAACTTAGAGGAAAAGACGGTACTTAGGAGCTGCAGGATCATAAAGGTGCAGGAATCAAGGGATGGAACCAGAAAATTTTTGATGGAATTATCCGACGGGAATCATGTGGAAAGTGTTTTGATGAAATACAGGCATGGAAACAGCGTTTGTATTTCGACACAGGTAGGCTGTCGGATGGGCTGTCGTTTTTGTGCTTCTACCGTGGGCGGTCTTTTGAGAAGTCTGTCTGTGTCTGAGATGCTTGACCAGATTTATGAGATTCAGAGGAGCACCGGTGAAAGAGTATCCAATGTGATACTCATGGGAATTGGCGAACCTCTCGATAATTATGACAATGTCGTTCGCTTCGTAAAGATGCTTTCTGATGAAAATGGCTTGCATATTAGTGGAAGAAATATTACAATATCTACTTGTGGGCTTGCAGATCAGATGAGAAG
>JAFVAA010000525.1 GCA_017476305.1 Lachnospiraceae bacterium | reverse complement strand
GCTGCTGTTCGCTTTTTTTGCTGCGGTCTTCCAGTTGAATACGATCTCCTGGCTGCTTTCCAACTCTCTGGGCGTTGGAATCACAGCAGCCATCATTATCTTTCAGCCGGAGCTCCGAAGGGCACTGGAACAGCTCGGAAGGAATAATATCTTTACGAATTTTCTTTTCACATCCGGAGATTACCGGGAGGAGAACTCCGCCCTTACGGATAAAACCATCAGTGAACTGGTAAGAGCTTCCTTTGAGATGGGTAAGGAAAAAACGGGTGCATTGATGGTTATTGAAAAAAAGGTGGCCCTTGGTGAGTATGAACGAACCGGGATCGGTGTGGATGGTCTGCTGACCAGTCAGCTTTTGATCAATATTTTTGAACATAATACTCCGCTTCATGATGGGGCTGTAATCATTCGGAATGACCGGATCGTAGCGGCTACCTGCTATCTTCCGCTTTCCGATAATTTAGGTCTGTCAAAGGAACTTGGAACCAGACATCGTGCCGGGGTAGGAATCAGTGAGGTAAGTGACAGCCTGACGATTATCGTTTCGGAGGAAACCGGAAAAATCAGTTTGGCGACCCATGGAAAATTGATCAGAAATGTAGATGGAGAGCTTTTGAAAAAACATCTGGGTGAGATGCAGGGAGGCGTTTTGGAGGAGAAAAAAACGAGGAAGCGTTTAAAGCTGGGGAAGAAGAAAACACGTTTGAAAGTAAAGAAGTAGTATAGAGAGGCTGGCTGTATCATCTGTTTTCATTTATCGCAGCATCAAATGAAAAGTTTTCCTGCTGATGAACAGGGGTTTCGCATGACAGAAAGGAGGGAGCAGGCTTGGAGGATCGGGAAGAAAGGAAGAAAAGCTTTATAGAATTTTGGAAAAGAATGCTGTTTTATAATGTCGGGATCAAACTGGTTTCTATCATCTGTGCTGTCGTGTTCTGGCTGCTGATTACAAATATTGCAGATCCATATAAAACTAAGAATTTTTCTGTGACTGTGCAAACCATTCACGAAGATGCGATCAGCTCTGTGAACCAGGTATATGAAATTATCAGTGGACAGACTGCTTCTGTCAGCATCAGAGGACGGAGAAGTGTGGTAGATAAGCTGGATGAATCTGATATCTCTGCTACAGCAGATCTCTCAAATCTTTCGAAGGTTAATGCAGTTCCTATCAAAATTTCCGTGAGCAGGGCACGTGCTTCTGATATCAGTGTGGATTGTAATGATGTTCTGAAAATTGCTCTGGAGGAAATGGAAAAAAAGCAGATCAAGGTCATAGTAAACTGTGAAGGCACACCGGCAAGTGATTATGCAGTAGGGGAATGTATCGCAAAGCCAAATGTGATCGAGGTGACGGGAGGAGAATCTGTCATTGACCGTATAGCAACGGTGGAGGTGAGCGTCAATGTGAATGGTGCTTCGGAAAGCTTTCGGAAAACGGCAGAGCCTGTGGCATATGATCAAAAGCATCATAAGATTACATCTGCGACGTTGTCCTTTAATACCGGGAGTGTTCGAACAGTTATAAAGCTGGTACAGAAAAAAGAGGTCTCCGTGAAGATCCAGATTGATGGAACACCAGCGGAGGGATATGAATTTATCGAAGTAAACAGCTCTCCGGAAACGATAGAGGTCGCCGGGAAACAAAAGGATTTGGCAGAAATATCGACGATAACGATACCGGTAGATATCACGGGGCTTCGTGAGGATTCTTCAGAACTGGAACAGAATATTGATATTTCGGAATATATCAGTAGTGAGCTGACTGTTCCCAATGAGGAAGATCGCAATGTTTCCGTAAAGATCACGATTTTGAGGATGCAGACGAAGAAGATAGAGCTGTCGGGAAATCAGATTACGATAGAGAATCTAAGGTCTGGATATACAGCAGAAATTGATCCGGATACAGAAACCGTTTCTGTGTCGGTCAGGGGAGCGAAGAAGGCTTTATCCGTACTTTCGAATCAATCGGTCACGGGAATCGTGGATTGTTCGGGATATAGGGAGGGAGAGCATATGCTTCCTGTAGAAATCGATCTGGGAGATGATTATATTTTAGAGGAAACAGTACGAGTAAATGTAATCATACGAAAAAGAGGATAGATACATAAAAATGACCTTCAATCGCGGGATAAACGGTTGGAGGTCTGTTTTTTCTTTAAAATCATGATTAAAATGGAGAGCGGATGACCGGTTGGAGCTGTTTGTGCTCCAGAGCTGCAGCTATCGTTTCCGGGATCAGCTCCACATGTGCAATCATAGAGTTCGTTTTCTTTACAGGATTATCCTGTCCGAAAGGAACGAAATAAATATTTTTTATATTCATAAGTTCTCCCAGGTTTTTGAAATTCATGCCGAGCGCATCATTTGTCGAGATGGATATGATAAGTGGTTTTTCGTTTCGAAGATGTGCTTTTGCTGCCATAAGTACGGGGGAGTCCGTAATCCCGTGGCAGAGCTTTGCCAATGTATTTCCGGTACATGGAGCGATGACCAGAGCATCCAGATATCCCTTTGGTCCGATAGGTTCTGCTTCCGGGATGGTGAAAATACCGTGTTCCCCTGTGATGTCCTGTACTTCTTTTACAAAATCATCAGCCTTTTGAAAACGGTTATCCAGGGTGCTCGTTTTGTCAGAAAAAATCGGAATGATATGATAATCTTTCTGTACAAGCTCTTTTAATACTTCTAAAATATTTTGGAAAGTACAAAAAGAGCCGGTAATGGCAAATCCAATTTGGAGTTTTTTGTCTGTTTTTGCATTCATGGCATATATCCTTTCTATCTTTTATGTTTTACGCAATTGCGGAATATAATGAGCGGGTGAATCATTTCTGCACGGTTCCCTAATGAGCCTAAAGTACTGTTAGAAGATATCTGAAAATGATTTCTGCGGAGGATTTTGGAGCATATTTTCCTGGAAGGCCAGGATAAAGCTTTGCTTTGATGCCCTTTTCTTCACAGTAGGAAAAGTCGGTTCCGCCAGGCTTCGAAGCAATGTCAAAAATGCAGGCATCCTGCTTTAAGAGATCGATCGTCTCTTTTGGCAGTACCATAGCAGGTGCAGTATTGAAGATAAAATCATATTCTGCAAAGAATGAACTTTTGTGAATATGGTATCCATAGCATTCAGCCCTTTTTCGGGCTAACGGGTTTCTGGTTGCAATAAAAACATCTGCATGGAGAGCGTGCAATTTTTCTGCCAGGATTTCGCCACATTTTCCATATCCTATGACCAAAGCCTTAGAACTCTGTATATTGATAGGAGTTTCTAAAATTGCATGGCTGATAATGCTTTCTGCAGTGGCAATTGCATTTTCCATCACAACGGTTTCAGCACGCATATAATCGACAAAAGCAATCTTTCTTTTTAGGCAGAAATCTGTAAAGTTTCGTGGGAAATTTCCTCCCAGCAGAATTGCCTGTGGGTTACTAAAGATTTTTAAAAAATTTAGCTCCTCTTCAGGGGCGGGGACCGGCAGCAAATACAGAAAAGGAGCAGAATGCACCTGAGAGAACAGCTGCCTTTTTTCCTGCATGGAAAGTTCTTCTGCTAAAAAGACAGAATAACCTTTTTCCTGAAGCATGTTCTTTAAATAGATTTGTCGTTTATCTGTAATCAGTTTTGAAGAATCAGACATATATTTCTCCCGGTTTTCCTGTTTTGGCAGTAACCATTTAAAATCTTTTCTTAGGTTATCATATGCCTGATAAAAAAAATAGTTCCGTATTATTTTTAACACTTGACCGTCAAACGTATTTTCATTATACTTAATGATGGAGTTTTATTTTACTTCCGTGGAAATGTCCGGAAGCTTGTTCTGCTCACAAATGCTTTGATTTGCCATTCTTTGCAAATCAGCAGCTTCATTGACCTGATGTTTTACAAAGGATAGGAAAATGTTATCGGATGTCAGTGTATACGAGCTTCGAGGGGGATGGACATTTCTATGATAAAAGGATAAGGAGAAATTTCATGATTAAGATTGCGATTTGTGAGGATAGTGATATAGAAAGAAAACTGTTAAAGCGTTTAATAGCATTTTTTATGTCGGAAAAGGGATTGGAATATGAACTGGAAACCTTTGAAAATGCGGAAAATCTGATTGATGGATATGAGAATCATCCTTTTGATCTGATCTTATTGGATATTCATATGGGAGAAATAGATGGTGTGGAAGCGGGAAGAAGACTCAGAAAACTGGATGAAAATGTAGAAATTGCTTACTGTACCTCTAGTAAGGAGTTTGCAATTACGGCATATGAAATTCATGCCCTGGGGTACTTATTGAAGCCGTATGAGCCTGTAAAAATTAATGCCATGCTGGATTATTTCGTACAGAAGCATCCACAAAACAATCAAAATTTCATTGAAGTAAAATCCCAAAGGAAATCTGTGATTATTCCGTATAAGGAAATCATCTATGTGGAATCTGATAATAAGGTGGTCTATATTCATACGACCAGCAGAGGGGATGTAAAAGTATACAGTAAGCTGGACAGTCTGGAAGAACAGATGAGGGATCCCCGTTTTTTAAGATGTCATCAGAGTTATCTGGTTAATATGGATTGTGTAGCAGGCCTGGTAGATTTTGATTTTATTATGATGAATGATGATGTGATTCCTATCAGAAAAAGCGGAAGAAAGCTGTTAGTGAAAAGATATGAAGACTATTATAAAAGAAGTATAAAAGAAAGTGAATAAAATTTATGAATAAAATGAATTGGTTCAAGAGGACTTTTTTTTGCGTATTGGGAATGTTCTTTTTCACAGCCTGTGGAAAAGTGAGTGAATCGTATAAGACTGCGATGGAGCTTTCGAATGAGGGAGAATATGAAAAAGCGGAAACGTATTTTGAAGATGCAATCAGGGAGGATGGATTGGAGCCAAAGATCTATATCGGTTATGGAATGACACTCAATCATCTTTCGAAATATGAAGAGGCAGAAACCGCATTTTCTCAGATCCTAAAAGCAGATACGGATATTTCGGACAGTGAGAAAAAGCAGATTTACTATGGTGAGACGATTGCTTTCTATGGACAGGGAAAATATGAGGATGTGACACTTGTGGCAGACGAGGCACTGAAAATAAAAGAGTTTTCGGATTTGGACAGGAATCTTCAGTATACGGAGGCGATTGCATGTTTTTTGACCGGACAGGAGACAAAGGCTGAGGAGCTGTGTGACGCACTGCTTTCCGGGGATGCTTCGGATATGGAAGTTTATATGCTTTATGGGGGCATGAAAAAGGCTTCTGGAGATACGGATGGGGCAGTGAAGCTGTATGAAGACGCCATTCGAAAAAACAAGTCTTATTTTGATGCATATTTTCGTTTATATGATTGCTATCTGGATGCCGGTCAGAGCAGTGCTGCGGCTGAGCTTCTTGATCATATTACCTCTATAGAGGCTAAGAAGTCTTATGAAATGATTGCGGTGGGAAAGGCCTGGTATTACAAGGGGGATTATGATAAGGCTTTGTCCCTTTTTGAAGAAGCTTATGAAGAGAAGGATGCAGATGGGTTATTTTATATGTCTCTTACGAAAAAAACATCAGGAAAGCTGCAGGAGGCAGAGGATGGTTTTCTATCATATCTTTCTGCAGAAAAGGATCATACGATTCCGGAGGTATATAACCAACTGGCAGGTATTTATATGGAGCGGTCGCAGTATGAAAAGGCACAGAGCATGATTTCACAGGGGCTTGCTATGGGAGATACGGTGGCTGCACAGAACCTTCTTAGAAATCAGGTAATCCTTTTGGAGCTTACCGGGGATTATGATAAGGCACTGGAGGTGGCGGAGGAATATAGAAAAGTCTATACAGAGGATGCGGCTATGAAAAAGGAAATTTCATTTATTAAAACCAGAAGGTGAGTGGTAATAAATGGGGCGATAGGAGGTTTCACCGTGGCGGAAAATTTATATGATACGGCAGAACGTGAGGAGCGTCTGGTGCTAGTAGGAGTGGCGACAGAGGATAAGGAAGAGGTGGAAAAATCTCTGGATGAACTGGAGGAGCTGGGGCAGACGGTTTCAGCGGTTACTGTGGCGAAGGTGATACAGAGCAGAGAGCGGATCCATCCGGGAACTTACATCGGAAAGGGAAAGATAGATGAAGTCAAAGAGATGGTTGCAAAATATCATGCAGATTGTGTAGTCTGTGATGATGAACTTAGTCCGGCACAGTATAATAATCTTCAGGAGCAGTTGGATGTTAAGGTGATTGACCGGACGGTACTGATTTTGGATATTTTTGCGAAGAGGGCGTCTACCAGCGAGGGAAAGCTGCAGGTAGAATTGGCACAGCTTAGGTATCGTGCTTCGCATCTGATTGGCGGTCATTCGAATTTATCGAGACTTGGAGGAGGGATTGGAACCAGAGGACCGGGTGAGCAGAAGCTGGAGATGGACAGACGTTTGATCAGAGAGC
>JAFVAA010000524.1 GCA_017476305.1 Lachnospiraceae bacterium | reverse complement strand
TTTAAGAAGTGTTTATGATACATGGTGGGGTATAGTAAATAAAACAATTCATGCTTTTTTATGTGTAAACAACTCGTATTCCGGAAGTAGAGTTACGGGACAGGGATTTCCGGCTGCCGCATCAATGGAACGTGTCACAAACCTGCATACGGGGGATTATAGTCCGGATCTGGTCTTAGTTTATATAGGATTTAATGATTTTGGAAAAGGGCTAAGGGTCAATAAGAAGGGAATGTCGGTCCTGTCACACAAGGAGGCGTCTTTTTCTGAAGCTTACAGGCAAATGATTATTAGTATCAAAAAAAATTATCCGAGAGCTAAAATCATATGTGGGACTTTAATGCGTACAAAAATAAAAGCACACGAGAATTGGATATTTCCGGAAACATATGCTGGGGTTCCCTTTGAGGATTACAATGTTGCAATTAGAAAGGTATGTAAAAAGCAAAATTGTTATTTGGTGGATTTGGCAGCTTTAGGTACAAGTTATGAAAGCCTGGATGGTTCTCATCCTACCGCAGAGGGACATGCTACAATAGCATGGGCATGGCTTCAGTGTTTACAGAAGTTAGATGTGCTGGATGCATCTGTTGAAACCTGTATAAAAATGTATCACGCAAATAAGAATAGCGATAGCGCTGTTTATATGGTGTTTTCAAGTTTAGCACATGAAAAAGTTTTGATGCCATTTAACAGTAGCGGTCAGCTGGTTGGGTTATCATTGGGAAATCAAGATGTTATTCCGATATTCACATCACCGAATAAAGTTGGAAAAGAGAATGGCATACTGCTTCGACCGGTTTTTCTTCGGGATCAGATGGAATTGCTTATAAAATCAGGGAAAGACGTGATTGTGAATCCTTTTTCCGATGCGAACATACAATTTTTCATACCCCATGTGGAGATCGAAAAAATACGGAAAATGTCATTGATAGAAAAATAAAAAGTAGAAAGGGACACCGCTTTGTGATAAAGTATTAAGCGCCAAAACCGATATATTCACAAAGGAAGGTGTCCCTATGCTTAATAGTATAAAATACTTTGAAGAAGATTGTATCAGTAAATTTGAGGAATTAGAGAATGATGACTGAAATTGTTAAAAATAACGCTTAACCTGTTCCAAGGTAACATCCGAATAATTCGGATTTTGTACCACTCGTGCCAGAATGTCCTCTGGGGTGGTCAGAAATTCCCTTAAAGTGGTAATCAACGCTTCCAGTCCCTGATTACGCCCCTGATTCAGTCCCTGACTTAGTCCCTGACTCAGTCCCTGACTCAGTCCTTCTGCACGTCCTTGCTCCATCGCGTCACGCTTGGTAAGCTCTAATCTCCGTTCAAATGTAAAATCTAACGTCATCATCTTCGTCACCTCCGCTTTTCGTTTCCTGAAAAATTCTTCCAGAATATGATTCTGAATACAATACCGTATCGCCTGCTCGATCGATTGTTTCACGGGCACATCGTTCTTGATATATTGCCGCACCTTGTCAATGAATATCATATAGCCTTTCAGTACAGGACTTTTTTCCAACAGATTTTTGTTGTGATTTGTATTGATGTTGTAAGTGGTACACTTTAATTCCAGCTCCGGTTCATCCGTCGGCTGCATAAACGCACTGGATAAGTACATGATTTCCACATCCGGTCGTGGCTCGATCCCGTTATAAAACACCACAAAGTGCGGAGTGGGTATTTTAACCAGTGTTCTTTCGAACCAGTCCATGTCTTTGATTAAATCCCGAATCAGGTCTGAGAAATAGACCAGATTCCGCAAGGGCATGTTGGGACAGTAGCTGGATTGATGCTCATATAAATTGAAATACGAATCAATAATAAACGAAGCATCGTTTCGAATCGACAGTGAAAAACTGCTCTCGAGTTTCTTGACATAGATATCCTCGGGATTGTCATAATGAGTGTTGTTCAGCGCGTTATACACTTCCAGCGCATACTCCGGTGTCTGCATCAGCAGACTAAAGACATCGCTTTTGTACTCTCGATTTCCTGTTATTGACATATAAATCCTCCTTTGATTCTTCGCAGGAGGTTCTCTGCCAGATCAGTTGCTTGTAGGTTCTGATTTTTATCCGGAAAACTCCTGCTTATTCTGTTAATAAATGGGTTGTAAAAGCAAGAATTTTCATAATAATAAAGATATAAATAAAGGATGATTAAAAAACGTGCAAGCCCCGATGCCCACGCCTGGCAAGAAAATTTGCTTTGATATCAGTATAATTCGGAGAAATAAAATTTGCAAGGAATAATTTTGGTTTTATGATGGAATCCCAATTTTGGAACCGAAAATAAGAACTCCCCATCCGCGAATAAACGGATGGGGAGTTCCCATATTCAGATCAGTGCCAAAGCCCGATCACTATTTTACCCATGCTCCCTTACTGTTTAATCGATACCCACCGATCACGGTATCATGAGCCATCGCACCGGACTCATTCAGATAATACCATGTGCCGCCATCCTGCCAGCCGGTCTTCATCGCTCCG
>JAFVAA010000523.1 GCA_017476305.1 Lachnospiraceae bacterium | reverse complement strand
GAGATGGAAGCCGGAAGTAAAAATGCCATTGTTTCTTATACCAGACATGCATATGATTTTTACAGGGAGTGTATGGAGCGGCAGTGAACGGTAACGACGTTGACATAAAAATAGATACAGACAGGAGGAGATAGTATGGATCAGGCAAAAAAAATGGCGCATGTAGCGTATCTTGCTTTAGATGAAAAAAAGGGGTAGGACATTAAGATCATTCAGATTTCTGAAATTTCTGTCATGGCAGATTATTTTCTGATTGCACATGGAAATAATACGCCACAGGTACAGGCTTTGATGGATAATGTAGAGGAAAAAATGCATGAGGCAGGCTTTCCGGTGAAAAGGATTGAAGGAAACAGAAACAGCAGCTGGGTACTTCTGGACTTTGGGGATGTGGTGGTTCATGTATTTGACAGGGAGGACCGGCTGTTTTATGATTTAGAACGCATCTGGAGTGATGGCAGGCAGATTTTTCCGGAGGATTTAGAGAATTAGTTTTTTGGGTGGGAGTGCGTCAGTTCCATAGGTACAGAATTGGGGAGGAGAGCAAATGAAGAACAGGAGAATTGGAATTGCCACGAAGGTTTTTATTATCGTTATGGCTTTAATGGTTGCGTCTGATATCGTATTAGGTTTTGGAATTTTCCGGTACATGAGAAGTACGATGGAAAGCGAGTTGAAATCAAATGCTGTACATTTGGCAGACTGCGCTGCTAATTCTATCGATGGAGAAGCTTTCGATGCACTCCGGACAAAGGGAAAAGACAGTGATGAATTTCAGGAGATTTATGATGCACTTACCGTGTTTTTAGAGAACGGCGGTGTAGAATATGTATATTCCATAAGACAGCGTGAAGGCGGCGGTGCAGAGTATGTGGTCGATCCGGATCCGCAGGAGCCTACGGAAATCGGTGAGGATTTTGATGAAGAAGAAGCAGAGGTGGAAGCTTTTCAGGGAAAACCCATGGTAGCTGATGAGATTACAACAGACGAGTGGGGAGAGCATTTGACAGCATATAGTCCGATTTTTAAAGAGAAAGAGGTAGTGGGACTGATCGGAGTGGATTTAAGTGCCTCTGAAATCGGGAAGATGCAGGGGAATATTGCGAAAATGATTCTGGTCATATGCGGGGCAGTGTTGGTGGTCGGTTTGATCGTGATGTTTATTTTAGGGAAAATTTTGCGTTCGAATTTTTCGATGCTAAATGACAAGGTGATTGAGCTGACGCTGGGAAATGGTGATCTGACAAAGGAAATAGATATCAGCACAGGAGATGAGATTGAAACAATCGCAGGGAATGTCAATGGTCTTCTTTCTTATATGCGAAATATCATGCGGAATATTTCAAATAATTCAAGTGAAATCAGACAGGTTGCCAGGAAAATTGCTGAAAACATAAACGAAGCAGAGGGCTCGTCTACAGAAATTTCAGAGACGATTGAGGATATGAGTAGTGCCATGCAGGAAACGGCGGCTTCTATGAATGAAATCAATGAAAGAATGGTAGAGATTACGGAAGCAGTGGACCGCATGGTGAATGAGATTGAAACGGGACTTAAGAATGCAGAAGAAATTAGGGATGAGGCGAGACAGACGGGAGCCGTGGCAGATAAAAAGAAGCAGCAGGCAGAGGAGCAGATTCGCAGTATGCGGATCGAAGTAGAGGAAAAAATCGAGCGTTCGAAAGCGGTAGAACAGATTAATCTTCTGACGGATAATATCATAGCGATTACTTCTCAGACCAATCTTTTGTCTTTAAATGCGAGTATTGCAGCGGCACGTGCCGGTGAGGCAGGACGGGGCTTTGCAGTGGTGGCGCAGGAAATCGGACAGTTGGCAGAGGATTCTGCCAGGGCAGCGGGAGAAATCCGTCAGATTTCGAGTGAAGTGGTTAGTTCCGTAAATGATTTGGCGAAGGAAGCAGAAAGCATGATTGCATTTGTGGGAACGACAGCCATGGACGGATATGATGATCTGGTGACAGGAAGTACCGGACATGTGTACAGTGCAAATCTGTTTCATCATATGATTTCTTTTTTTTCAAATATTGGAGAGGAAATCTATTAGAATATAGAGATGATAAAAAACGCGACAGGGGAAATCAATGTTGCGGTAGAAAATACTGCGACAGGGCTTCGGAATATCGCGGATAAGTCTTTGGTGATGACAGAAAACATGCGGGATATTGAAACACAGGCAGATGCCAGCAGTGATGTGTCGGATGCGCTTTATCTGGAAGTAAATAAATTTCATCTGGAATAGAAAAACAGGGAACATTTGTTTGACAGATGGATGTCTCATATGATAAAATAAAGCCGTAAACGGCTTTATCATGGAAAATTGCAAAAACAGCAATTTTCTGTTATGTCCAGAAAGCGTGG
>JAFVAA010000522.1 GCA_017476305.1 Lachnospiraceae bacterium | reverse complement strand
TGCATTGCTGCTGGATTATAAAGCGGAGCTTCTGTTAGAGGACGGCAAGCCGGACAAGGCTCTCAAAAAAAGAAATCGTGCCATAGAGATCATGGAAAAGGAATATACACAGACCATCGATAAGCGTACTGTAAGCCTGCTCTCAAACCTGTATAATAATGTCGGGACTATATACACGTCCCTTTACAAAAAGGACGATGCTGCTGCTTATTTTGAGAAAGCATTCCTGATCCGTATAAAGCATAAAGAACTTGATCTGGTGGAAACACATGATCTGCTCCAGCAGATGATGAACCTCACCAATGTCCGGCTTGCCCAGAACCGCACAGACGAGGCAGAGAACATACTGGCTCACTATGAGATGATCGTCACAGAGAAAATCGGTACAGATTCTCTGGATTATGGAATCTGTAAACTTATCCGGGGCGTCATAGCCCTAAAACAATGCCACTACTCCGAAGCAGAGCATTTCTTATCGGGGGCAGAGCATATTTTTCAGCATACCATTCCACAGAGCAATGATTACCTGAATAATGCCCGCCAGTATCTCTATTCCCTTTATATGAAGCAGGGAAAGTATTCCCTTGCAAAGACCTACAATCCTAAATTGAACAACTAATAAAAACAGCCCTGCGAAATTTTCCACAAGGCTGTTAGACTGTATCAGACATTACATAATCAACAAGAGATTCTATTTGTTATTTAATTTAGAATATCTGCCCTGGAAGCTTCAGCTTTTCCTTCGGCGGAAATTCCTTATCAAATTCGTCCACTTCCTCGTCCTTCACATAGTAACCATGCGGAGTTTGATACACTCCTGTTATACCTTCAAGATACCCCGGAATCAACTCTCGGCACAGGAAAAAGGAATCATCCTCTCCCTCCGGCAGATCATGGTAGCGGATCCCAAATTCTCTTGCAAAGGTAAATCCACATTTGCTGTAGAAATTGATATTCCCCTCAAACAGCACGGCACCAAACCCCATTTCCGCAGCCTTTTCAAGGGAATAGTCCAGTAAAGCTTTTCCATATCCCTTTCTCTTCAGTTCCGGTACGATTCCTATCGGTCCCATCGTCAGTACATTGATCGTCCTGCCATCATCCGCTTCGATAATTGTCTTCATGAACATATTTTGACCGATCAGCTTCCCGTCCTGCTCCATAACAAAATCCAGTTCAGGAACAAACGCCGGATCATCTCGAAGCACATGGATCACATAGTGCTCGCTGCATCCCGGCTTGTACACGTTCCAAAATGACTCTCTTACCAGATTTTCAACTTCTCTGTAATCCTTCTTTTCCTCTAAACGAATTGTATAATCTTTCATTGCTTATTATTCTCCTTATAAACTATAAATCTCGGCCCTTCCCCACCGCTTTCTCCGGTTGCAAGAAAGCCGCATTTCTTCAAAACTCTTTGAGACGCCGCATTATCGGGATCTGATTCAGCTTCTACAGCTTCCACTTCAGGATGGTCAAACGCCCACTTTAACGCAAGCTTCACAACCTCCGTGGCGTAACCTTGCCCCCGAAACTCATCCAGAATGCCATATCCAATCTCCGGGTTCTCGTTTTCCTTTAGTCCCTTATAACACAGATCTCCGATATGCGTCCCGTCCGTCTTTTCAATCATCCACATCGCATACCAGTCCCACTGATCCGGATGTGAAAGGCAGCCTTCCAGCATCTCAGAGTATGCTTTCTTTAATTCATCATCCTTTTCAGCAGTGATGAAGCTTTCCATCTGTTCCCGGCTCGCAGGATATATTCTTACACGCCCACTTTCGATCATAGCAAACTCCTTCCCTTTCCGATCAGCAAGCCCTTCACGACCATAATGATCAGATAGATAATGCCTGCATATGGCTGTCTTGTCAGAATAAATACCGCCGCACCTACAATGGACAGTACCATCCCTGTAACAAGTCTGTGACGATTCCAAACCGGCTTATCAAAATGGCTGATGATAACACCGCAGATACCATTCAGAACCGTTACTCCGAGCAATAAGGCAAATACGTTTTTTATCCATGCACTTATACCTGTAATCGCATAGAAAGATACCGAAGAAGGACTATCTGTTCCATTTCCGAAAACCGGCATAAACAGCAGCAATACAGGCAGGATATCCAGCGTGCTGCAGATCAGCGAAACATATTTATCTATGCACTCTTTCTTCTCATCTTCTGCTGCAGAAATGATTTCTTCCGAGCAGATCAGATCATCGATTGACACGGAAAAGAATCTCGATATCTCTTTCAGTGAATCAAGGTTTGGGTAGCCACGCCCGGATTCCCACTTTGATATCGCCGTTCTCGAAACAAACAGCACCTCAGCCAGCTCTTCCTGTGTCAATGATCTGGCCTTTCTCAGTTCCTGCAATTTTTCATTAAACTCCATCTTCTCTCCTATCGGGCAGCTTTATTCTGGCCACATACATAACCGCTGACTGATACAGCATAAACAGCCCCGCAGATAATAATACAGAAGCAACTATATCCGTCGC
>JAFVAA010000521.1 GCA_017476305.1 Lachnospiraceae bacterium | reverse complement strand
GAAGATTTCTAAGGAGAGGGGCAAAAAGGCTTACTGCAGTGGCAGCAGTGCTTGTGGCGGTACTGCTGATAGGGAGCGGAGTATATGCGGCAAATCGAATCTTTAATCTGGATTTTTTTGCATCCAGATATGATGGAGGGGGACTGAAAGAGGAAACGAAAAAATTTATTAAGGAAAAGCCGGAGGTGACGATAAAGAAATCAAAGGAAAGTGAAGGAATTTTAGATTATGAAGTTTCTGAAGTGCTTTGTGACAGCAGGGCTTTAGTGGCAACTGTAAACATTTCTTTAAAGGAACCGGAGAAATATTTTCTCTTTACAGGAACCGATGATATAAAGACACCACTTGCTATCCTGAATATAGGAACAGATAGTATGGAAACGATTGCACAGTACAGTGAAAAACATGGATTAAAGCCGGTTTTAGCAGATCTTTTATTCGATAAGAGGACAGAAGAAATACTGGACCGGTGTACGACCACTGCAAAATATGATGATTCGGGAAAGCTGACGGTTATGTTTACTGCTGAACGAAAGACAAAGGACAAGGAATTTATTATGGGAATCCGACCAATTGTAGTAAATTATGACGGGGAAAAAATGACCTCGCAATATTATGATGATACTTTAGAGGTGCACGTAAAGGATCAGACAAAGGAGATAAGCACGTTTTATCAGGTAACGAAGGAAGGGGAGGAGATTCTTTCGAAGAAAGGAATTTCGGTAGAAAGAATCGAGTTAAAAACGACGGAGGTTGGAAGCTACCTGCAGGTGGAGTATCAGACAGAAAAGGAAATCGACAGGGAAAAAGACTTTCCTCCTATCTTTTGTTTTGGAGATGAGAAGGGGAAGAAGATGTATGAGGAAAATCCTCTGCAGGCTCTTTCTGATATTACAGAGCTTGGGAACAATCGATATCAATCCGAGATTTCCTATGAAAAAATCACATCACCGGATGAAATCTGTTTGATGACAAATGACCTGGAATATAATGAGGATAAAAATCTGGTGGGAATTAAGATTAAAAGGGCAGATTAAAAAAGGATTTGTTTGATGAATCGGGAGAGGCGTGTGCCTCTCCTTTGGTTTTTAATATATCAGATAGTCAGGTCTTGATTTATCTGCGGATTGTTGTAAAATTATAATATAGAAATGTGGTATAATTTTAGCAGAGAAGGTGTTTTGATGTTACTATCCGCAAACGGAACGACTGTGAATAGTAACGTTTTTATGGCAAAAGAAGCTACATTACAGGTGCGTATGGATTCAGAGTGAAAAGAGCAGGCAGGAAATGGAAAATGAGGTATCCTATGGATTTTGAGTCTTTTACAGAAGAAATTACTGAAAATAGATGGAAGGTGCATGGAGTGGAGGTCTACCGGGGAGGGGAACGGATCCATTCGTTTGGAGATACCGTGCAGACGAAGTATCCGATCTACTCTGCGACAAAGACGATTTTATCCGTGGCACTCGGGATTGCGCATGACAGAGGAAAAATTGACTTCGAAAAAAGTATCCTTTTTTATATGCCGGAGGAGGTCTTACGTGCGATACCGGATGGTCAGAGGGAGGTGTTTGGGAAACTTTCACTTCACAGGATGATGACGATGTCTGTGGACGGGTTTCCTTTTCGTCCGGAGGGGGACAGTTATTTCAGGTTTTCCTTTGCCTGTGAGATAAAGGAGCCGGAGAAAAAAAGCTTTCACTATAGCAATATACCGGCATATCTTTCCGGTGTGGCACTGGCGAATGCTCTCGGAGAAGATGTATGTGCGTTTATCACACGGGAGATTTTAGAGCCTCTGGATATAAACGGAGCGGAATTTTCCCGCTGTCCGGATGGGTACTTTTATGGAGCATCGGGGATGAAAATGTCTGTACATGATTTAAGTCAGATAGGGCTTCTTCTCTATGAAAAAGGCAGCTATAAAGGAAAGAGAATTGTTTCGAAGGAATACGTAGAAAAAGCGACCTCGCCGCTTCAGATGAATAAAGAGGGTGGCTATGGGTATTTTATCTGGAAATATCAGGATGGGTTCAGTATTAATGGAAAATGGAATCAGAGATGCTATATTTTACCGGAAAGAGATTTGGTGATTACGTATTTATCTGATATCAGAGAGGACTCTGAGAGTTTGCGCCAGAGTATGGAGAGGAATCTTTTCTAAGGAACGGTTAATTAATTATAAACGCAAGCACTGCAGACGACGAAGTGAAAAGTTAATTATTGACAGTTTCTAAGGAACGGTAAGTTTTCAGGGAGAAAAAATAGTGCAGGGAAATTATATTTGTAAAATTCCTTCTTTTGAAGAAATGAATCAAAAGTGGGATGAGGAAATCAGGAAACATGCTTCGGACAGGGAGACATGGAGCTTATGGAAAAAGAATTTTTTAGAGAATGTGGAAAAAAATGATACCATTCCGTATTATGGGATTCTGGATGGGAAGGTTATATGCGAGTCCATAGCTGTAATCAATCCGGTAAAGCTTCAAAACAGTGATGGTTTAGTTGGAAAACATATGGCGTATCTGTGCGGTTTTCGGACGATGAAACCGTTCCAAAAAAGGGGATATTTTTCGACACTGATGAAATTTATGTCAGATAATCTGCGAAAGAAGGGATTTTTGAGAGTAACATTAGCGGTAGAGCATTCTGAAAAAAGGAACAGGGAAATTTATGCACATTATGGTTTTACGGAACGGATCAAATCTGAAAAAGAAACATACCCGGATGGGACGGTGACGGAAGTGGAGTATTATGGAAAAGATTTGTGGTAAAAAAGATTATCTTAAAAAAGTTGAGTTTTCGAGGGGTTTGCTTTTGCAGGGCAGTGTTTATTTAATGAAACAATTCATATGTTATAGAAAGGCATGGAGAGATGAAATTAGATTATAATATTTTTCTGGAACTGGCTGTCATACCGCTTGACATTATTTTATGTTCTTTTTTGGTGATTCGTTATACAAATCCTACACCTGTGGCGAAAGCATTTCGAAGATTTGCTTTTTTTGTTATGATTGCGAATATTATAGATGTCCTTACGGCAGTCGTGACAAGTGCGCATGATTTGGTTCCAAATCCTATTCATTATTTCTTTAATATCACAGATTCTGTACTTGCTGCATTTTCTGGATTTTCCTATATTTACTACGTGTATGCCTACGTAGAGATGAATCCGAAGGAATATAAAATCAGAAACAGGATAAATTTTTCTTTCCTTTTTGTGGATTTGTTTTTTTTACTCACAAATCCTTTGACCGGCTGGGTGTTTACTTATGACGAAGCGGGAAATTATATTCATCAGGAGTTGTTTATACTGGTTGCATACGGTTTTCCACTGATTTTTTTTGTGATTGGCAGCTTTTATCTGATACGGCATAGGGAAAAATATAAAAAGAGTCAGGTTTTTGCACTAGTGACAGCCATGATCATCATGTTTATTTTTTATCTGGTACAGATGCTGTTTTTTGACAATCTTTTGATTACATTTTTTATGGCATCTATTGGTGTGGTTTTGATTTTTCTTTCTTTGGAAACACCGGATTATGTCGCTTTGATGAAGACCATGGATGAGTTAAATGCTTCTGAAAAGCGTGCAAAAGAGGCTGCGGATGCAGCGATTGCTGCCGGAAAGGCAAAAAGTCAGTTTTTGGCGCAGATGTCCCATGAAATCCGGACGCCGATCAATGCAGTGCTCGGTATGAATGAAATGATTTTACGGGAATCAAAGGATGCAGACATCATGGAATACGCAGAAAATATAAAAATTGCCGGAAAAAATCTTCTGACGATTATCAATGGCATTCTCGATTTTTCGAAAATTGAAGATGGGAGAATGGAAATTATTCCGGTCGAGTATCATTTGGCAGAAGTGATTCAGCAGTTAAAAAGTGCTGTCAGTGAGCGTGCGAAAGCAAAATCACTGGAGCTTATTATAGATGTGGATCATGCGCTTCCTTCCGTGCTCTATGGGGATGATGTGCGGATAATACAGATTATCACAAATCTTTTGACAAATGCCGTGAAATATACGGAGAAGGGAAAGGTGGTTTTATCTGTAAAGGAAGAGGAAAGAGATGATGACAGAATTACGCTTTCTGTGAAGGTATCGGATACCGGAATCGGGATAAAAAAAGAGGATATGGGAAAACTTTTCGAGGCTTTTGAAAGACTGGAGGAAGAACGTAACAGGACAATCGAGGGGACAGGTCTGGGGATGTCCATTACCACGAAGCTTTTGGAAATGATGGGGAGCCGGTTACAGGTGGAAAGTGTCTATAGAGCCGGTTCTGGCTTCTTCCGGTGAGGAAGCGATAGAAAGAATGGAGAAGGATACATACCACATTGTATTTTTAGACCATATGATGCCAAAGCTGGATGGGATAGAGACACTTGCTATTTTAAAAAAGAGGGAGCTTTTTACTGCAGAGACGACGATGATTGCTCTGACGGCAAATGCTATCGTCGGGGCAAAGGAGAAGTATCTGGAAGCTGGTTTTGATGATTATCTTTCGAAGCCGATTGAGGTAGAGGAGCTGGAGAGGCTGTTACGAAAGTATTTACCACAGGAGATTTTGGTGCAGAGAGAGGAAAATGTTTCCTCTGGTCAGATGGAGAAGGATAGCGGGGTGCTGGAATTTTCTCCACAGAGAGATAGTGAAATCATGGAATTTCTTCCAGAGGAAGCTGGTGAGGAAGCAGAAGTTTTTTCAGAGGCAGATAGAGATAGAAAAAATTTTAAGGATATGTGGCTTGACCGGGTTTCCCAGACAGGTATTTCGATAGAGAACGGATTGAGGTATTGTGGTGGAGATGAAGCATTTTATCAGGAAATGCTTCGGGATTATGTAGAGGTATATGAGAAGAAGAGAGAGGAAATCGATTCGTTTTATCACAGACGTGACTGGTATGAATATGAAACGGCTGTCCATGCATTAAAGAGTACATCAAAGACAATCGGCGCGAATGATTTTTCATTACAGGCACGACAGATGGAGCAAGCTGCCAAAGCTGGCGATACCGGATACATAATGGATCACTATGATGCTTTTACAGAGGAATACAGAAGTTTGGTAGAGAAAGTAAAGGAAGCATTTATTTGACATGAAGAATGCCGTTACTATTCACAGACAGAACGCCTGTGAATAGTAACAGAAAACCCGTTGCAGAAATGAAAAAAGGATTTCACTAATCAAATATTCGTTCAAATACGGAATTTTCCTGAAGCTTCATCGCTTCGCTTTCTAATTCTCCCTCCGATTTATCTCCGATTTCAAATATACCTCCGGAAAGGGCTTTTATATCTGCTCCTTTTCCGACTGTTAAATCCAGGTCTATACTCTGTCCCATCACATTCAGGTTCGTAGTAAACTGTACTTCCCTGTTTGAAGCATGGAAGTTTCCTTCTGTCTGGAATGCCGGGAGTCCCTCCATTGCCGGAAACTGTATCGAATATTCTCCGGTATTCGTGTTATAGGTATAATCGATACGGTATTCCTGTATATGCCCTTTCATATAAAGGTTTCCGCTTTCTACTCCGTTTTTATATTCGCTGGTTCTGCTGATGGTATATCCGCTTCTTTTTTCGAAGAAGACCGTACATTCAAAATTTGAAGAAATAGCTCCTTTTTCTCCTGTCATTTCTAAGCGGAATCCATTGCCATCTCCATCGTCGAAGCCGATTTCCGCAATTTCTCCTTTATATAAATAGATATCAATATCTATAGAAAAATCATCAATTTCTTCTTCTGCTCCGTTTAAAATTTCATCATAAGCCCGGTCTAAATCACCGGCATCCAGGTCCAGGCCAAAAGCTTCCAAATCATCCAGGGGCAGTTTATTTGGTATCTTTTGGATGTCTCCAGAACGATTTTTAACATATCTACGAAATCGTCTTTCGTAATGACAAGGGTATATCCCTTTAATGTACGGGAACCGGATACGGATGTGGAATTTTTCGATGCGTTTTCTTTTAGCTGCATTTTTTTAAATCTTGTCCGCAATTCTTTTGTCATGTCTTTCGTGATCTGCTCGCTGTCTTTGGACTGTTCGATAAATTTTTCAATGAGCCTGGAAACATCCTTCAGGTTCATTTGCAGGTTTTCCTCCATGGTCTGATTGATAAAGCTGTCTTCCGGGGCGTCGAAGCTCAGCTGATATATATGGTCTGCCAGGTCAGGGCAGAAAACCTGTACTTTTTCCCTGTCTAAATATGCAGAACCATCGAAAGAAACTCCATTATATGAAAAAGAACCATCTGCCCGGTATTCAAATGCGGAACGGTCAAGTGCAAGGTCTACGGAGCCTTTTGCACTTGTATCAGCAATATGTGTATCCATGTTCCCTTTTACATAAATGGATCTGTTTTCCAGAACCTGTACAGTATCCATTAAATTTCCGAAAATCCTGTCGTCTTCTGCCGTAGTATATGCTGCGTAAAGGATTTTATCATACTTATCGAGGAAAAACCCGCTTTTTACCAGTGCATATGCTCCACTTCCCAATAGGGCAAGGGCGACGATGGCGATTGCTGCGGCTATGAAAATAGTTTTTTTGCCTTTTGATTTTTTGGGCTTTTTTGTGCCATTATTCATTTCCATTTGTGGATTACTTTGGTATGCAAAATCGCCATAATTTGCAAAAGCATTCTGCGCAGTTTCGTTTCCCGGATTTTCGAAACCATTTTCCTGATAAGAAAAGTTATTTTGCCCTGTTTCGTTTGTTTGATTGAAAAAGCCATTTTGCCCTGTTTCATTTTCCTGGTTTGGAGGGTTATTATCTGCTAATTGGTCAAAGATGGGTTCTCCGGTCTGTGTATCATATCTGGTCGGTTCAACGGTCTGAAACATTTCTTCTCCGGTCTGAGGATCATATCCTGTCTTTATCACCCATGCAAAGACAGGCTCTCCCGTTTCCGGGTTCGTATCGATCTGTACACGCATAGGTTTTTTATTTTCATCCATATCAAATTTACCTCCAAAATTTTTTATCATATTTATTGCGCACGTTTTCTGCGCATGACACAAATTGCGAAGCAACTTCCATGATAAATGCGTCCGCATTTATTTTATCATATTTATTGCCATGCTTTCTGGCATAATGAAGTTGCGAAGCAACTTCCATGATAAATGCGTCCGCATTTATTTTATCATGCTCACTTTTGCTTTCATGACCATTATAACATAGAATAAGGTGAAAGAACAGATACGAAAAAATAGAAAAAATCCTGGACCTTTTTCGTATATCTTTAGCATATTTTATAATCATGGGTAAGGTCGAACTTTTGTTCCAGTGCATTTAGCATGATATTTGTCGTAAGGTTTGCTTTTTTGGACACGTCATTTTCTATTTTATAGATGGATCTATCCAATATATGCGCGGTATTCTGGTATGAAATTACGGCTAATTTATGATCCGGAATATATTGTCTCATAATGAGCCCCAGGTAAGAACCAAGCACAAGTACATTTTCTTTTCTAAGGCTTTCTAACATTTTTACATCACAGTCTGAAAAGAAAATAGTGTGGCCGGATGGAATGGATTCCGTAATGTAATTTTGATATTTTTCATTATCGTATGGATCCATGATCAGATAAAAATCATCTCCAAAATGCTCCCTGGCTTTTAAGGAAAGTGTGGTCATATCGGTATAAATCTGATAAAAAAGAAAATCATTTGCCATCATGTCCAGACAAATAACAGGAATGAAATATTCATTTGCCATGGCACGAAAGTCCTTTTCTGAAAGGTCAATTGCAATCATTCCCTCTAATAAACGGTTTGGTGTCTGCTTTGCTGCTTCTTTATCATAGGGAATGATGATCATGTGATATCCCATCCGGCTGAATCTCTCTGCCAATAAATTTACCAGGTGGGTGATTTCCAGATTTCTGGAAGGGCTGTCCGCTCTAAGATGATAGGTAATTCCTATCATCTTACTTTTTCCGGTGGCGAGACCGACGGCCTCCTGTCTGGGTGTATAGTGAAGAAGATTTGCTATCTGAAGCACTTTTTTTCTGGTTTCTTCGCTGATTTTCTGTCCGGGCTTGTCGTTTAATACATAGGATACGGTCGCCACGGATACACCGGCAGCCTTAGCTACGTCTTTTACAGTAGGTTTCTTTTCCATAAGGATTCCTCATCTCTTTTTTTAATCACCCTGGGAACTGTTAAAATACTGCTGATTAACTGTTTCTTAGGGATAATTGATAACTTAAATAGTTAAGTGAATATTTTAATAAATATATCTTAATGATTCTGAATTTAAAAGTCAAGAAGATGTTATGGTTATCTGTGCAGCAGGTTAGTGTTACAGTTATTTCTATGTTAAACTTCTGTTTATCACTATGTTGTGTCCACATTTTCTGCTCATATTTCTTATCTGGGAAGTTTACTAAGCTTTCTGCTTGAAGGCTGTGTTTAAAGCCGGGGGTGTGCAGCCTCTTGTAGTCACTCAATTCGATTCGCCTAGAAAAATCAAGCAGAGCGGTTTCGATGTTCGATTAACGCCGCATTCCGCAAACTCACAAATCGCCCTGAAAAGCGCAGGGCAATTTGCTCAAACAGTGCTCCATGCGGGTATTCATCAAAAACCGCTCTGCTAGATTTTTTACAGCTCATCTCATAAATCGTGAATACAAGAGGCTGCACACCCCCGGCTTTATATCTACGGTTCTGACAGAAAGCATACTACTCTTTGGCGAATTTGCCGATAAGAATATTTGTTTTCGGACAGCCCGGAAGGGATAGCTGATAATGAGACTCATTTCCGGGCAATCCAGAGTGGTTAGCCGGTAAAGTAAATTCACATTTTCTGCTTCAAAAACTAACGTGTAAAAGCTGTCGCCGGAACTTAGGGAGAGGAGATTTGTGACATGGTTCGTAAAAATTTAGCAGGTCGGGTTTACGACGAATACAGCCCCGGAGCACTGTCTGAGCAGATTGCACTATGGTTTTTAGGGCAATCTGTGAGTTTGCGGGAGGGGCTGTTAATCGAACGTCGTAAACCCGACCTGCTAAAATTTTCTAGAACCATGGAACTGAGTCTCTCCCGAAGTTCCGGCGGCAGCTTTTACCCGAAAGACTCCTGAGCAGAAAATGTGGACACAACATAGTGATAAACAGAAGTTTAACAATAAGTTACTGCGACAAGCAGCGAAAAATTAAAAAAACGTATTGACATTAAAAAAATGCTGTGATATTATCTACTTAACCGGTTAAGTTAAACACGTTAAGTCAACAGTTCATTAGGAGGGATAACATGATGAAAGGAATTAAAAAATTTATGGCTTCTGCACTCTGCTCTGTTTCTATGGCGGCACTTTTGCTCGGGTGTGGAGCGGATTCCGAAAAGAAGGATGCGGAGAGCTCTGCTGTGGAAAAAAGTGAGATTACGATTACGTTTATGAACGGGGATATGGTTTTAGGAACTGCAGCCGCGAAAGCAGGAGAAACACTTAGCAGTGATTCGTATAAAGAGTATGAACAGGTAGAGGGGGCAGAGTTTAAGGGCTGGTATGAAACGCCGACCTTTATCGATCCGAGTTTAAAGGATCTTAGTAAGGATACCTTTGAGGAGAGTACGACACTTTATGGAAATTTTGCCGGTTCGGAAGCTTCGGAGGACACCAGGAAATGGTATATCGCAGGAACCTCTGAAAAGGGAAGCCTGAAGGAAAATAACTGGGCTGGGGATAT
>JAFVAA010000520.1 GCA_017476305.1 Lachnospiraceae bacterium | reverse complement strand
TTGGACATCCCGAAGTTGCGAAGCAACTTCCATGATAAATGCGTCAGCATTTATTTTATCACAAAAAAGGGGGGGTTGACAAGCCCCCAGTCACTACTCACTACGTCATTACCAGCCCAAATCAAAACACCGGATATTTATCCACATTCTGGAAATCCTCTGATTCGCCTCCTTTGAAAAGCACTTCATCACGGCACACCGCCCGATCACATCCTCCGGTGGGTACTGTGCAAAAAGCTGCCTGTCAAGCTGCTCCTTTTCCACCCTGAGGCTGTATTTTTTCTCCTCCTCTGCAGAATCCGCCCCAAAGAAATAGCCAAGCGGATACTCTACCGAATCCTCTTCCTCCTCTGCCCCATAGCAGTAATCCAGGAACTCGAGAACCGTATCATCCTCTCCGCCGGAAATCGCAGAAGTGTAGCCGATATAGTACATATTCCGCACCACATTATCCGGTCTGGAGATAAAGTTCACAAATGCTTCTGCCGCCTGCTTTTTCCGCGCATCCTCTGAAAGCCCCTTCTTTAACATGCACCAGCCATCAAACCAGAGATTTGAGCACTCCTTTGGCACCGCATAGGAAAGCTTCACTCCATCCTCCTCTGCCTGATCTAAAGTATAGACGGCATCTCCAGACCACTGCATATTGGCAACCACTTTGCCGGTAATCATATCTGCCTTTCCACTGTCTGTTTCCAGAGAGTACGCATTTTTTCGCATATCCGAAAGGATATCTTCTGCCCTGTCCACTGTCTCCTGGCTGGTATCATTCATCACCTCCGAAAGCTTTTTCGCATAATCCGGAGCATTCCGAAATTTCTCTGACTGAATTTCCTTTGCATTTAATATCCCCAAAGCAATGAAATAAGAATCCCTCACCCCGTCCTTCATCGTAACGCGCTTCGCAAACTTTGGATTCATCAGCGCATCCCAGTGCACAAGCTCTGAACCCTTCACATACTCCGGATTGTAGACAATCCCCATCGTCCCCCACATATACCCTGCACCATATTTTTCCACAGGCTCTCCATTCATGGAAAGCTCTTTAAATACAGAAGAAATATAAGGAGAAACCCCCTTTGCATAGAAGTTGTTTTCTTTTTCTTTATCAAAAAAATCCTCGGAATAAGGCTCTAACTTTTTTTCCTCCATAAATTTCAAAATCATATATTCTGACGGGCAGACCAAATCAAAGGTATTCCCGAGCACCAGCTGATTGTACAGATCCTCATTTGTTCCATAGGTCGAGTACTCCACCCGGACGGGTTCTCCATAAACCTCCTCGTACCATGCACAGAAATCATCTGCCAATTTATTTTCTCCTAAAATTTTCTGTCCGTCTGCGAGCTCGATTTCCTCATCTTCATCCCAGTCCCCTTCATCAATATACTCCTCACAGTTGGCAATGCGGAGCACCAAAGAGGTGTCCTCCTCCTTTCCGCAGCCGGTACAAAGAAACATCAAAGAACCTGCCAACGCACAAAAAAGCAGAATGGACCGAACTCCGGAGCCCGTTTTTTGAGCTGTCCTCTTATGCAAAGCATGCCGCCCGTTTCCCTTTTTTCCAATATTATCCACCCCTCCGGGAAACATGTTAATAGAAACCACGCCTAGCACCACGGCAAAAAAAATCACTGTAGAAAGTGCCCATAAAGCGGTCTTGATCTCCGTTCTGGATCCCTTTGTCGCATTTACCACATAGGTACTGATGGTATTAAATACCGCAGGCTTTGTATAAGTCGTGATAAAATAATCATCTAAGGTAAGCGTTACAGATGTCATAAAGCCGGACAGGATTCCCGGCAAAAGCTCCGGGAGCACGACCTTCCCGATGGCTCGGAACGGGGTACATCCAAGATCCAGTGCTGCTTC
The DNA here is from genome assembly GCA_017476305.1 of Lachnospiraceae bacterium. Lineage (GTDB taxonomy): Bacteria > Bacillota > Clostridia > Lachnospirales > Lachnospiraceae > Butyribacter. Next base: position 2,527 of record JAFVAA010000520.1, on the reverse strand, counting down.
AAAAAGATTCGGATCCATCTGCTTTAAGCGCGGTGTGACGGAAAGATAGACAAACGGAGTACATAAGGAGGTGAGGCCCAGAACCAAGGGGATGTAGGTATCCTTATCCAGCCTGAAAAACACGATCAAAAGCACACACACAGAAAATCCGGTTACTACATCCGCATTGATCACCGGAATCTGATTTACTACATCCATGCTTTTCCGAAGCCCTCTTTTTCCGTAAAACAGCCCCAATGCCCCTGATGTTCCTAAAATCGTAGAAAGCATGGAAACTCCCAGTGCCAGGAAAATGTTTCCAAGAATCATGTCCCTAAGCTCTGCTGTCGTAAACAGCGTTTTATAATTCTGGAGAGAAAAGCCCCGTATCGCCCCTATTGTCGTAGATTTTGTAAAGCTGTATATCACCAGGATCAAAATCGGAAGATATAGAAACAAAAGCACCAGAGAAAGCAGGATAACTGCAGATCCTTTTCTTTTCATAGCTTTATCTCCCCCTTTCTTTGTCTCATCTTTTTAAATCCCTCTCTCTTTCGAACATCCTTCTCCGATGCTCTGGAATTTAGAGCAGAAATTCCAAAGACAAAAAGCAGGATCACAGATATCAAAGAACCGTTATGCCAGTCATAGGCATTAAAATAACTGCCAATCAGGCTTCCCATAATAAAGGTACTGTTATATACCATATCAAGTACCACATAATTTGTCATCGCAGGTAAAAAGACCATAGATACCCCACTGATCACGCCAGGCATGGACATCGGAACGATAAGTCTGAAAAAGATCTGCCCCGGCTTCGCCCCAAGATCTGCCGCCGCCTCCAGTACCTGTTCATCTATTTTCGAAATGGAATTGTATAAGGGCATAATCATAAACGGTAAAAAATCATAGGTCATACACACAATGGTATTAAAAAAAGGATGAAATGCCAGATTCCCTTCAAACAGGCTAAGCACCTCTTTGAGTGCCGTGATCCGAAGCGTGAAGTTGATCCACATAGGCATCACAAAAAGCACCAAAAGCACACCGGCTCCCCGAAAAGGTCCTCTGGCAAGAATATATGCCACAGGATATGCGAAAAGAAGACAGGCAGCCGTAGTAAAAAGAGCAATGACAATACTGTAAACAAGCGTCCCGATTGCTTTTCCGTTCAGAAAAAAATTGAAAAAATTGTCCATTGTAAATTTTCCATCTTCACCGGTAAATGCATAGTAGCAGATGACCAAAAGCGGCAGCACCACAAGCACCACCATATAGAGTATATAGGGAAGTGCGAGCCTGCTTCTCGTATCCTTCATAAGCTTTTTCCTCTCTTATAAATATTTATTTACAGCTCCTTAAAGAAGTTTAAGCAGAATCTTCTCTTTCGGAATCACGACACTGACATAATCTTCGATATTCCACAAATAATCATCATCTGCATAATAGTCGATTTCATTTTTACTGCGAACAATATAACTGTAATGATCTCCCTTATAAATGATAGAGATAATATGCCCTTGTACGATTCCCTCATCCGGAATATCCGAAAGATCAGACTCCTGCGGATCAAAGTAAGCATCTATCTTTCTTCCCTCTACAGGAATGATTTTCCCATCTTTTCCATATAAAACACCATCCCGTTCCGAAGATCCCGGAAACACTCCGGTAAGATCCAGCTTCATGGAAAAATCCACAAAACGGACACGTAATTCTTCATCGATAACCCCGGTAAAATGATTCTTATGGATGTTGTACGGAACGACATGAATTCCATCCGGATCAATAGAAATCCCCACTTCCGTACCTTCCTCGATTTCTTTCTGGCTCTGCGCTGTAAACTCTGTTTTTCCATGCATGATCAAAATTTCATAATAAATCCCCTTGAAAATGGAAGAAGATACCGTTCCAGACAGCATGCCTTCCTCCGGCTTTACGATGTGCACATTTTCCGGACGCACTATTGCCTCGATTTTCGTACCTACAGGGTAATCGTCCACACATTCAAATTTCGTGTCACAAAATTCCACCTTGCCGGAACCTGCCATCTGCCCATTAAAAATATTATTTTCACCAATAAAATCAGCCACAAAAGCATTGGACGGAGTATCATAAACCTCCTCCGGCGTTCCCATCTGCTGCACTCTTCCATCTGCCATCACCACGATCTTATCCGACATCGTGAGTGCTTCCTCCTGATCATGCGTCACGAAAATAAAGGTGATTCCCAGTTCTCTATGCATCGCCTTTAATTCAAGCTGCATTTCCTTACGCATTTTATAGTCCAGTGCCCCTAAAGGTTCATCTAACAAAAGGATCTCCGGTTCGTTCACAATCGCTCTGGCAATGGCGATGCGCTGCTGCTGCCCACCGGAGAGTGTCACCACACTTCGCTTTTCAAAGCCTTCTAAATCCACAATTTCCAATACACGTTTTACTTTTTCATCAATCGTCTTTTTCGGAAGCTTTTTTATTCGCAGTCCAAAGGAAATATTGTCATAAATATTCATGCCCGGAAACAGGGCGTACTTTTGAAACACCGTATTAA